>JAJZAG010000004.1 GCA_021799555.1 Deltaproteobacteria bacterium
GCAGCGGCGGCGAACTGCATCTGGCCGGGTTGCTCGGCCTGCACGATCCTCCGCGGCCAGACAGCAAGTCTCTCGTGCAAAAGCTCCGCAATTTGGGTGTACACGTAATCATGGTTACCGGCGACGGCTTGGTCACGGCGCAGGCAGTCGCCAATCAGGTTGGAATCGAAGGACGGGCATGTTCGGCGGAGGAACTGCGCCAAGGTGTCGAACCGCCGCTCGACTGCAATGTCTTCGCGGGAGTTTTCCCTGAGGATAAATTCCGGTTGGTCCGCGCACTTCAGCAAGCTGGCCATGTAGTTGGAATGACCGGAGACGGAGTCAATGACGCACCTGCGCTCAAGCAGGCCGAAGTCGGCATCGCGGTGGCAAATGCAACCGACGTGGCGAAAGCGTCGGCGAGCCTGGTGCTGACGAATCCCGGCTTGACGGACGCTCTTGCGGCGGTCGAGACCAGCCGCCGCATATATCAGCGGATGCTGACATATACGCTCAACAAGATAATCAAGACGGTCGAGATCGCTCTATTTTTGAGTTTGGGTGTGATGCTGACCGGCGACTTTATTATCACGCCGCTCTTGATCGTCCTTCTTCTGTTCACCAACGATTTCGTTACAATGTCGATCGCGACAGACCGCGTTTCATTTTCGCCACGGCCCGACCGATGGCAAATCAGCACCTTGATGATCAATGGATACGTGCTCGGCAGCCTGGTACTGTTGCTGTCGTTCAGTCTCTTTTTTTTCTGCCGCGACTATCTTCACCTTCCGCTCCCTAAATTGCAGACCTTGGTCTTCATCACATTGGTATTTACGGGCCAAGGGGCGGTCTACTTGATTCGTGAGCGCCGTCACTTCTGGCACTCTGCGCCAAGTTTATGGATGGTCGTGATATCGATCGCTGACATATCTATCGTGAGCTTCCTCGCGATCCGGGGAATCCTGATGGCGCCGCTCGCCCCATGCCTCGTCGGAAGCGTGATTGCGATATGCGCGACGTATCTGATCGCGCTGGATTTTTTGAAGGTTCCCATCTTGGGGCGTTTGATGCGGACAATTTAGTGCCGGAGCGCTTGAGTAGGGCAGTTCGGTGGTCGGGGTTGCGCCGCATGTCAAGTGCTGGAGCCTGACTCCAAAAGAGTCATGTGTCTCCTATCGCGACTTCAAACGACGGTTGATTGAGAGGTGGCCGCACATCCGCCAAGTAAAGGTGTGGCGGCACGGTCGATGCTTACCTCCGCGCAAGAACTGGCGCTCTGATGGACTTCGATTACACGACCGAGCAACAGAATTTTCGGCTCAAAACCCGAGCGTGGCTGGAATCAACCGCCGCTGAACTTTTTAACGATCTGGTCGATTCTTCACAGACTACGATAGAAAGTCTCCTCTATACGCACGACGAGGACGTCTGGCGCAGAATGCTCGAGTATCATCGGCGGCTCCACGCCGCCGGGTACTTGGCGCTCCATTGGCCGAAACAATGGGGAGGCGCCGGGGCGGGAGTCGTGGAGCAGTCAATTTACCAGGATGAAGTCCTGCGACTCGGACTACCTCTTTACGGCGCAAACAATTTTGCGATCGACAGGATCGGGCCAACTATCATGATGCTCGGCACCGAACAGCAGAAGCAGCGGTATTTGCAGCCGATGCTGACGGGTGAAGAAATCTGGTGCCAGGGCTATTCGGAGCCAAACGCCGGCTCCGACCTCGCTGGGTTGAAGACGCACGCGGTCCCTGACGGCGACTCGTTCGTCGTCACCGGTCAGAAAGTATGGACCAGTAACGCGCATCACGCACAATTCCAGGTGCTGCTGGTGCGCACCGATTCCTCGGTGCCGAAGCATAGAGGCATCTCCTACTTGCTTGTCGATCTGCGCAGCCCCGGAATCACGGTTCGACCGCTCAAGCAAATTACTGGCGAAATGGGATTCAACGAGGTCTTCTATGATGGTGTGCGAGTCCCGCGCAGCAACTTGGTGGGACGGATGAACGAGGGCTGGCAGGTGTCGATTGCCACCTTGATGTACCAGCGTGCCTCGGGTGGCGTCCGGCATCCGGTTGAGCGCACTATCGCGGAGCTTGTGGACTTGGTGAAATCAATCGAATTCGAACGCGTACCCGCCGCGGAGCATCCGTATGTTCGGCAGAAGTTGGCGCAGTTCGCATCTGATGCACGATGCCTCCGGCTGGGCCGCTATCGAGCGATGACAGCGCAGCTCAAGCATCGCACGCCCGGCCCTGAGAGCTCGATCGGCAAGCTGATGGCCACCGAGCTGAATCTTCGCCTCGCAATGTTCGCCGACGAGATTTTGGGGCCATACGCGGCGCTTGAAAACGGATCAATGGCGGCGGTCGCGGGCGGGAAGTGGACCAGCCGGACTATCGCGGCGCGGGAATTCACGATCGCTGGAGGCACCAGCGAAATCCAGCGCAACATTATCGGCGAGCGTGTACTTGGCTTGCCGAAGGGATAATCTACGATTAGCGTCGACGGATGCGCCTAATCAATGGCTGACAATAATCATCACAGAATCGTCGTTATTGGCGGCGGTACTGCAGGACTCGCCGTAGCAGCGCGGCTTAGACGCGCTGTCGATTGCGATCTGGCAATCATCGAGCCATCGGAAACCCACTTCTACCAGCCGCTTTGGACCTTGGTCGGCGCCGGCGCAGTACGAAAGGAAGCCACCGCGCGGCGCGAAGCTGACTATATCGCGCCAGGAGCGAAATGGATCAAAGACCGCGTGGCGGAAGTATCGCCGCACCGCAACCATATCGTTACCGGATCGGGTGCACGCGTTTCGTACGACTTTCTGATTGTCGCGCCGGGCCTCGAACTCAATTGGGACGTGATCCCCGGCCTTCGCGAGGCCGTCCAGACCGGTGTCGTATCAACCAACTACAGCTACAACCACACGGAGCGAACCTGGGAAATAATCCGGAGTTTTCGCGGCGGCACGGCTCTGTTCCACATGCCCGGCACGCCGATCAAATGCCCCGGCGCACCCCAAAAAATCATGTACTTGGCGGCTGACTATTTTCGCCGCAATCGGATTAGCGCCAATGTTGTATATGGGAGTGCGACCGCCTCGATCTACGGGGTCAAGGAGTACGCCGCAGTTCTCGACAAGGTCATCGCGCGCTACGGGATAGATGCGCGCTTCAAGCACGACCTCGTCGAGCTTCGACCGCAAAAGAAAGAAGCCGTGTTCGCGAAGCTGGATGACCCGGTTCAGAACCGTGTCACTATCCCCTTCGACTTGATGCACGTAGCGCCACCGCAGACAGCACCGGAGTTCATCCGCACAAGCGAGCTTGCTCCGATCGGACGGCCGGGTCTTGGTTGGGTCGAGGTCGATCAATACACCTTGCAGCACAGACGCTTTCCAAACGTGTTCGCGTTAGGCGACGTTGCCGGCACTCCCAACGCCAAGACCGGCGCGGCAATTATGAAGCAGGCTCCGGTCGTCGCAGCCAACCTGATAGAGGTGATGAACGGACGCGAGCCTCTGGCGCAGTATAACGGTTACGTGGCCTGCCCTATCACGACGGCATACGGTCGTCTGCTGCTGTGCGAGTTCGATTATACGGGGCAACCGACGCCGACGATTCCGTGGATAAACACGATTGGCGAACGTTACGACACTTGGTTGCTCAAGCGTTACGGGCTGCCTTGGCTCTACTGGAACGTCATGATTCGCGGCCGTGACGTTCCCTTTCTTGGCGCGCGGGCGATCCGCGAAGCAGCGCTCGCGGCGGCCACGAGCCGCAGCTGAAAGGCCGCGGCGGGGGGAACTGCACATGCTATTCATCATCGGCGGAGCCGCTCGCGCGGGCAAGACGCTACTGGCGCGACGGATTTGCAATCTCAGCGACGTGGCTTATGTCTCAACCGATGAGTTGATTGTTCATCTCTCCGTGACTACTCCCGAACTTGGCTTGAACATACGTGACCCGGCGGGAAGGCGGTCGGCAATCCTGTGGCCCGTCGTCCGCCCTATTGTCACTCAAGCGGCATGCGCACACGCCGACTTTCTGCTCGAGGGCGACGCGCTAATGCCGGCCCACGTAACTGAGATAGACTCCGTGTCGCCCGATATGGTCAGAGCGTGCTTTATCGGCTATGCGGAGGCGGACCCCTACGCTAAGCTGCGCGAAATTCGCCGCTATGCGGCGGGCCGTGAAGACTGGACGCATGAACTGGACGACATCGCATTGCTCAGGTTGATCGTTGAACTCCGCGACTTTAGCGGGCATTTGCGGCGCGAGTGCCTCGCTCGCGGAATCGCGTATTTCGACGGATCGTCGCACTTCTGCAGCGCATTACGCGATGCGGAAAGGTTTCTGAAATCTCCCCTCGGCTCTGCGGATGACTCGTTACGGCACCCCGCTCAATCCAGCTTGCGTTTGCCGTAGTACGGAAGCACGGTCTCGCTGGTATCATCGAGCGCCGGCTTTTCAGCGCGCGTTCCGGTCAATCCCGCGCTGTACATTGCAAGCGTGCCCGGCTCTATAACCTCGCGATCCGTAATCAGGTTGAGGCAGGTCGGGCGACCCGAAGCCATCGCACGCTTCAGCGCGGGTATGATGTCCGAATCGCGCTCGACCAGTTCACCCTGCGCGCCGAGTCCTTCCGCCGCACGTTCGTAATGGACCATCCCAAGGTCGGTTGCCATGTGACGACCTTTCCCCCACATCAGTTCCTGCCCATGCTTCGACATGCCCCATTGTTGATCATTGTTGATCACCACCGTCACGGGCAGGTTATGCTTTGCGGCGGTATGAAACTCGGAGAAATTCAGTCCCGCCGAACCGTCGCCGATAATGCATAGGACCTCACGGTTTGGGTGAGCTACCTTGCACGCCAGCGCGAATGGTAAACCGATCCCGAGGCATCCGAGGTAGCCGTGGGAAAGAAATCGCCCTGGATAGCGAGCCGTCCAGGCGTTGGACATCCAAGCCGCAGTCTCTCCCCCGTCCGCGACGACGATCGCGTTGGAGCTGAGCGTCTTTGCGATATCGTGCGCCATCCGGGCGGGATGTATCGGGCCGCGGCGGTCCTTGAGCGCGTCGTCAAAGCGATGACGGGCCGCATCACGGACCACGCCAAGCTGTTCTGTCCATTGCTGGTGCGGATCGAACTTTACGTTCTTCGAAGCCTCGATAGCCTGGCGTAGGAACTCCCCACAATCTGAAACAATTCCGAGCTCGATGTCGCGGTTGCGCCCAATTTCTTCGGGTTCGATATCGATTTGAATCACACGCGCGCCGCGTGGAATCACCGAATTGCGTCCGCCGGTGAACAAACCGATCCGCGTACCGAGCAGGATCACAAGATCCGCCGCTCCTCCATTATTCGCGTGTGCCGCAGGGTGAATAGCGCCAAAGCCGCCAAAAGCCAGCGGATGCTCCTCCGATATAGATCCGCGCGCCTTTGAGTTGGTCATCACGGGCGTATGGGTCAATTCGGCAAAGCGAGTCAACTCCTCGGCTGCCTGCGCAAACCATACTCCGCCACCGGCGAGAATCGAGGGGCGTTTGGCTTCGCGCAACCAGCTTAGGGCTTGCTTTAGCGCGTCGCGACCGGGCCCAGCGGGCGCCTTCGGTCGGTAGTCGTTTGGGAATTGTACATTCTCTTCTTCGACGCGAGCGAATAAGACGTCAATCGGCAGTTCAAGGAATACTGGACCAGGACGGCCCGATACCGCATGGCGGAAAGCAGCCGCAACATATTCCGGGATTCGTTCGGTGTGGGTCACGCTGCGCGCCCATTTGGTGATCGGTCGCAGAATCCCCATCTGATCAACGGCCTGTAACGGCAGCCGGTCATCATCCGCAAGCGGACTGCGCCCGCCGATCAGAATCATAGGAATCGAATCCATGTAGGCGTTGGCTGCTCCGGTAACAGCGTCAGTGACGCCTGGCCCGGCAGTGACGATCGCGACGCCGGGGCGCCCTGTTGTGCGCGCCCATCCGTCGGCCATATGTGCGGCCGCTTGCTCATGCCGGGTGTCGATTACGCGCAGTCCGTGCCGCGCGCAGGCGGCATAAATCGCGTCCAGATGGCCACCGTGCAGGGTGAAGATCTCTCGGATGCCCTCATGCTCTAGAGCCTTGACCAACATCTCGCCGCCATCGATCTTTGCCATCGCTCTAACTCCTTTCTGCCGCCGACTTACTAACGCGCCGACATATTCACAGCGCGGGGTAAAGCCGGCTCGCGCATGCCGATGCAAGTGCTGTGCGTAGTTACCATGTCTGCTTATACACCGGAGGGCCGCGAACGACCACGTTCCAGAACTTGAAGAATTGTCGCGATCGGAACCATTGCGGCGATCGGATGCATCTTGTCGCAGGCCCGAGTCTTTATTGAATAGTCGTTCAATGCGGGCACGAGGTATGCACGCCAGTTTGCCGTCTGCCGGGGTTGAGATGCTTTCACGGAGCAATAGATGGACACCTACCGCGAGCTGTATGTCGAGTCGCCAAGAGAGATCGAGTCGCTCAAGCAGAACGTGCATAGGTTCGCGAAGGAGGTTTTGCGCCCAACGTCAGCGGAGCTCGATCGATTAGCCGACCCGCGCGACGTAATCTCGCTCGACTCACCGCTGCGGCGGGTGTTCAAGTCTGCGTATGGGCTTGGTTATCACGTCGCCAATATGCCAACGGAGATTGGCGGACTAGGCCTGCGCGGACTCGGCGCTCACGTCCTGCTCGAAGAGCTTTCGTGGGGTGCGGTCGATCTGGCACTGAGCATCTTGGTCGCGAGCTTTCCATTCTCGGCTGCCGCAGCCAGTGGCAATGTCGAGCTTTACCAAAAGTTCGTGAAACCGTTCATCGATGATCGCGAAGGAAGCATGATCGGATGCTGGGCCATTACCGAGCCTCAGCACGGCTCGGACGAGTTGGTGCCGGGGACGCCGCAATTCCACAATTCCCGCGTCAGCGGCCAGGTAATTGCGCGCGCCGATGGAGACTCGTATGTCATCAGCGGACAGAAGGCGGCGTGGGTGTCCAACGGCACGCTTGCCACTCACGCCGCGCTTTATCTGACTACGGAGCCGCGCTCAGGCATGGCCGGCGGTGGCATCGCGTTCGTTCCGCTCAATCTGCCCGGGGTGAGCAAGGGCAAGCCGCTCAACAAACTCGGTCAACGCGCGCTCAACCAGGGCGAGATTTTCTTCGACAACGTGCGCATTCCGCGCACTTGGATGCTGACCGGGCCCGACAACTATGAGCGTGAGCTCAACCGGACACTGACGTTCGCGAACAGCTCGATGGCGGCGGCATTCACCGGGGTGGCGCGGGCGGCCTACGAAGAAGCGCTCGAGTACTCGAAGCAGCGCGTTCAGGGCGGTAAAACGATTTGCGAGCATCAACTAGTCCAGAAGCATCTCTTCGAGATGTTCACCAAGGTTGAGGCATGCCGCGCGCTGTCGCGGGCCGCGGTAATTTACAACCAGACGTCAGCGACGCCGTCGCTCGAGCACGCAATCGCGGCCAAGACGTTTTGCACGCAAACCTGCTTCGAGGTTGCCAGCGATGCCCTTCAGATATTCGGCGGTAACGGGCTCAGCAAAGAATACGGTGTCGAAAAGCTCTTCCGTGACGCTCGTGCCTCGCTCATCGAAGATGGCACCACCGACGTGCTCAGTTTGGCGGGCGCATACCGCATCCTTAGTCAAAACGCAGCCGGACACTCGCCTGTTGCCGACTAAGAGCGAAGCCAAGCAGGAGACTTCAGATGGTGCGACTGCAGGGACCGATTGAACAGTTAATCAGGCACCGGGTTGCTCAACATCCGGACGAGGTCTGGCTCAAGTTCAAAGACCAATATTTCACTTGGCAGCAGGTGCTTGACAACATCCACCGCGCCGCAAACGGTTTGCTCGACTTGGGCGTACAACCCGGCGAGCGCGTTGCACTGATGATGGGTAATCGGCCGGAATTTCTCTGGCTGCACTTTGCGATCGGCTTTATCGGCGCGATCGGTGTCCCGGTGAACACTTCGCAACGCGGGGCAACTCTACAGCATATCCTTGCTGACTCAGATTCCGCCGCCGTCATTTTCGAGCAGCCACTGCGCGACGCCGTCATGCCGGTCAAGGCCGCCGTGCCAAGCCTCCGGTATGCGGTAGTCGCCGATGGAAAAGCGGGCGCGGGCGTGGACTGGAACCTCGAACGCTTGCTTGACCATCCTGCGCGTGAGCCGGAAGTAGACGTAGGCAAGCTCGCGGGTGGCGGAGGCATGATGTACACCTCTGGCACGACTGGTCCTCCCAAGGGCGTTGTTGCGAGCGGTTCCGACGGTTACTCGCTGGCCGCAGTGCTCGCGGCCACGGGAGTCAAACCGGGCGAAACGATGTACACAGCGTTGCCGCTGTTCCATGGCAATGCACTGATGATCTCCGGTTTCGGGTCGATGACGCTCGACGCAAAGTTCGCTCTCGGCGAGCGCTTCAGCGCCTCGCGCTTCTGGGACGAATGCCGCACGCACGACGCCGTAGAGTTCAACACGCTTGGTGGGATGTTGTCGATTCTGCTCAAGCAGCCGCCGCGTCCCGATGATCGCGATCATCATGTACGTGTGGTCCTATCGGCCGCGTGTCCCCCCAGCGCCTGGAAGGAGTTCGAGCGGCGTTTCGGCGTTCGCATCGTCGAATTCTACGGAATGGTCGATTCACCGGGATTGTTGCTCAACGACACAGGCCGTGTGGGTTCGATGGGTAAGCCAGTGGGTGGCGTCGAGTTCAGGGTCGTCGACGACAACGACAATCTTCTCCCTCCCGGCAAAGTCGGAGAACTGGTCTTCCGCCATCCAAAGGGCCAGCTAAGCCAGTATCACAAGCTGCCGGACGCGACTGCCGAAGCCTATCGCGGGGGATGGTTCCATTCCGGCGACCTCGCGATGACGGATCATGAAGGCTTTTTCTATTTCAGCGGACGCAAGAAAGCGTCCATTCGCCGCCGGGGCGAAAATATCTCGGCGTGGGAGATCGAAACGGTCGTCAACGACTTCCCGGTCGTGCTCGAATCCGCAGCCTACGCCGTTCCCTCCGAGCTTGGCGAAGACGAAGTCAAGGTCGCGGTGGTTTTGAAGGATCGCGCCGGGTTCTCGCCCGAAACGCTGATCGAGTTCTGCCGCGGACGGATGGCCTACTACGCAGTTCCCCGATTCATCGAGGTCCTCGATGAGCTACCCAAGACCGGAACCCACCGGATTCAGTATGCCGCTCTCAAGGCGCGCGGAATTGGCAACGCGTGGGACCGTGAAAAGGCCGGCATAAACGTCTCCCGCACCTGACAAGGAGAATCGTGATGCGAAGCACCGATCGAGTAACAGTTGCCGGCGTCGGAATGACCCGCTTCGGCAAGCATCCCGATCGCGGCGTACGCTCGCTGGCCGAGGAAGCCGTACGTGACGCGATAAAAGACGCGGGCGTCGAGCCGTCGGACGTCGAGGCGGTGTTTTTTTCCAATGCGATCGCTGGATTGATCACCGGGCAGGAAATGATTCGCGGCCAAGTTGCGCTGCGCAATATCGGAGTGCTTGGGGTACCTCTGTTCAACGTTGAAAATGCCTGCGCGTCGGCGTCCTCGGCATTCCATCTCGCCTGGATGGCGATCACGTCGGGACTTTACGATGTCGTCCTCGCAGTTGGCGCGGAGAAGATGACCCATCCGGACAAGAGCCTCACTTTCCGCGCGATTGGAACCGCTGTGGATCTCGAACAACTTCGCGAACTGAAGGAACGGATGGCGTCCGGCGAGCGCAAGCCCGATGGCGAAACCGGAACCGAAAAGAAATCCTTTTTCATGGACATCTACGCCGCTTCGACGCGTGAGTACATGAAGATCAGCGGAGCAACCGCACAAACCTTCGCCGACATCGCCGTAAAAAGTCATGCCTTCGGTGCGCAGAACCCTAAGGCGCAGTTCCATGACCGCGTCACGCGCGAGCAGGTTCTGGCCGCCAGAGAGGTATCGCCGCCGCTGACGGTTCTCATGTGCTCGCCCGTTGGCGATGGAGCGGCGGCTGCGGTCCTGATGTCGCAAAATTACGCGCGCCGCGTCGGGATATCGCGGGCTGTCGAGGTACGCGCCTCGGTAATCTTCTCGGGACGCGACCGCGCGGCGGACGAACCAACCGCGCTCGAACGAGTCGCCAAGCGGGCTTACGAGCTCGCCGCCGTTGGTCGATCGGATCTCGACGTGAGCGAGGTTCACGATGCCGCCGCCCCGGCTGAATTGATCGCTTGCGAGGAGCTCGGACTCTGCGCTCGGGGCGCAGGTCCGAGTTTACTCGCCAGTGGCGCGACTAATCTCGGGGGTGCCCATGTTGTCAATCCCAGCGGCGGTTTGTTGTCGAAAGGACATCCGATCGGCGCGACCGGGATTGCCCAGATCGTCGAAGTTGTCGATCAACTTCGCGGGCGATGCGGCGCGCGGCAAGTGGACGGCGCGCGGGTTGGCCTGACTGAGAATGGCGGTGGTTTTTTGGGCCGCGACGCGGCCGCGATGTCGGTTCACATCTTCTCGATCTAGGAAGAAGACGATGGCGGAGCAGGCGATGGAAAATTTCGAGTCAGTCAAAACGTGGCGACGCGACCTCAGCGACCAATGGGGCGGCGATCCAATCTCGGAAGAGCCCGAAAAGCTCGAGGCGCTCGAACGTTTCTGTGAATTCGTCGGCGACGATCCCGATACGATCGTCTCCCGATGCTTTCGGGTGCGGAAATCCGACGGCGAACGCATAATCAGTGCGAAGTGGCGCGCCCACTACGCCGAAAAAGTCCGCGAGTTTCGCGAACGCAACTCCGATAATGGCTCGCGGCGCCGCGCCGCCGACGTGCTGAGCTTTCTGATTCACAACGGGGTCCTGGTTCAGGTTTAACCCATCTCCGCGAGATAACTCCGCCGGATGATTGGCGAGCGTGAAAAGGCGAAAACCGATGGCTGATGCAACTCTTGATGCGGTGATAATCGGCGCGGGCCACAATGGATTGGCGCTCGCCACATATCTGGCCCGAGCCGGTTGGAAGGTCGGGGTGTTTGAAAAGCGCGGCGAAGAAGGTGGGGGCCTCTGCACCGAAGAGTTGACGCGTCCCGGTTTTCTTCACAATGTCCACGCCAACTACCATACGCTCGTCGGTATCTGTCCGGTCTACGATGATCTGGAATTGATGACGCGTCACGGACTGCGCTACGTATTGCCGCCAATCCAAATGGCGAGCGTATTTTCAGACGGGACCGCCCTCGTCGTCCATACCGATCTGGCCAAGACTTGCAAATCAATCGCGCGATTTTCTGGCCGCGATGCGGACACTTTTCACGAACTTTACGAGGAGGCGCGTGGCTATCGCGACCTCATACTGCGCACCTTGATGTACTCACCGCCCATCTCGATCAAGGACATTACCAAGGCTCTCGTGGTGTGGGGCGTCGAGAAAAGGAGCAAATTTCTCTCCGTCCATTTGCGCCATCAGACGATAAATGAGTTCCTTGATCGCCACTTTGAAAACGATCGCGTAAAGGCGCATCTCTCTTTCCATGCGGCCTTGGCCGGCTACGCGACCGATCGGCGTGGACTGGCAGTCTCGTTCCCCCTGTTGGTTAGTAAAATTGACAATTGGCACGTATGTATTGGTGGTTCGCACGCGCTGGCGCACGCGCTGTGGGAAGCGCTGGCGCATGCAGGCGGGAAAGTTTTCCTGAAACACGGGGTTGAGAAAATTATCCTCGAGGACGGCAGGGCGGCTGGAGTCCGTCTCGAGGACGGCAGCATTGTGCGGGCCCGTCATGTCGTCGCCAGTTCGATCAGCCTCGAACAAACCTTTCAGCAGATGGTGGGCACCGAAAATCTCGCACCGCCGTTAGCCCGTGAGGTAGCCGAATTTCCACACATGGATTGGTCGTTTTTCAGCGTTCACCTGGCGATGAACGCTAAGCCCGACTATCGCGCTGCCCAATTCGACCCCGATGTAAACCAGGCTTGGGTCGTGAATCTCGGTTACGAGAGCCCGGCGCAATTTGGGCAAGATTGGCGTGACGTTCGCGCCGGAATTCTGCCGGCGCCGCGTCCGAATGCCGCGGTCAACTCCCTGTTCGATCCGACCGATGCGCCCGATGGCTGCTTCACCGGCCTCTTGCGTCAGATGGCTCCGTTCAATCTCGCCAACGGCGGACCTCAGGCGTGGGACAAGATTGCGCGCGAGTACGGCAATCGCTGCATCGAGGTCTGGCGCCACGCCGCGCCGAATCTGACCGACCATTCGGTCCTCGAATGGACAACCTACACACCACTTGATATTGCGCGCCGGATGCCAAACATGGTCCACGCCGATTGGATCGGCGGGCTAATCGATCTTGGCAACTTGCTTGACCATCGGCCCGGTCCGATTCTTTCGGACTACCGCACTCCGATACCCAATCTGTACATGTGCGGCGCGACACAGCATCCGCACGGCTTTGTCACATTTGCGCCCGCGTACAATGCGCTCGAGACTATCGCTCAAGACCGCGGAATCGAGAGATGGTGGTCGTGAAGGCCGCAAGCTCATCATTTAACGTTGCGGTGCGTCTCGCACCAGATGCGTCGAGCGGCTTGGCTTCGATTGTCCAGCAGTATCTCGAACAACAGCTTGCCGAATCGGCTGATCGGCGGCGCCGCGCGTTTCGAATCCGCGGACGCCTCGGGCTGGTCGCTACCGATTACAGCAACGCGGTCACCGTCGAGTTTACCGGCGACGAGATCTCCGTGCATGACGGGATGCACGAACCACTTGACGCGCGTATCGCTGGTACGCATCAAGCGTTGACGAAACTACTTCAGGGTGAAGCGAACCCGCTCATCGAGCATCTTCGCGGCCGCATCAAGGTGACCTCGAAGCTTCGCAATCTCTGGCTGCCGCTGCGCGTGCATCGGCTGATGAAACTGGCGCGCACTGACGCGCGGTAAGGAGAAACGTATGCCCGATGCATCTTACGACGCGGTTATCGTCGGCGCCGGCCACAACGGGCTTTGCCTGGCTGCATATCTGGCGCGCGCC
This sequence comes from Deltaproteobacteria bacterium, assembly GCA_021799555.1. Lineage (GTDB taxonomy): Bacteria > Desulfobacterota > Binatia > Binatales > Binataceae > JBARDN01. The sequence continues at coordinate 13,049 of JAJZAG010000004.1, forward strand.
GGCTTGCAAGTAGGAGTGTTCGAGCGCCGCCATGACGAAGGCGGCGGCGCGCATACCGATGAGGCGACGGTGCCGGGCTTCTGGCACAACCTCCATGCGCAATACATGGAGTTCATCGACTATATGCCGTTCTACCAAGACTTCGATTTGCCGGCGTATGGTGCTCGGGTGATCAAGCCCGACGCGCAGGTTGGGATCACATTTGCTGACGGCAGACCACCGCTCATCATCTATCGTCCCGGACTCGAAGATCTGACCTACAAGAGTATTGCGCAATATTCGAAAAAGGACGCCGAGGCGTTCACGCGCATCCGTGCGGAAGTGATGGCGAGCGATCGGTATATAGCGGCGATGCTATATAATCCGCCGCAGACGGAACTCGCACGCGGCGGACGAGACGAAGCCGTGATGGGCAAATTGATTCAGCTCTGGCTGAACCTGGGCTTCAAGCCTCAGGAACTCTCAAAAAGCCCGAAAGTTCTGATCGATCAGATCTTCGAGTCAAGCGAAATGCGGGCAACTCTCTATCGTCAGTGCGTCGAATGGGGCGCTAATTTGCACGCTGGCGACGGGTTCGGCTTCGTGATGAGCGTTATCTGGCTTTGCGGCATCCATTACTTATCGGTGGGTGGTACGCACACGCTGGCGCATGCGATGGCGAGCGCAGTGCTTGGCAGCGGCGCCGATCTCCGGTACACGAGCCCGGTTGTCGAAATTCTGATCAGCGGCGATCGCGCTACCGGGGTCAGATTGAAGGACGGTCGGATCATCGAAGCGCGCAAGCTGGTCGCCTCCAACGCTGATCCGCGAATGACGTTCATCAACCTAATCGGTTGGGACAGGCTATCTGAATTTCGGCGGGAACGGATGGCGAGCTGGCGTTTTGGACCCGAACACGTACTGGGCACGCCGTCATTTGCGCTCAAGTCGCCGCCAGATTACAAGTCGTCTCGCCACAATCCGGATATTAATAAGTGCTTCTATACAATCGTTGGCTTCGAGGACGATCAGCAAGTATCCGAATACATTCTGCAGGCTTATGGCGGCCAGGTTCCCGCGCGTCCCGGTGCGGGTACGTGGGTTAACTCGTTGTGGGATCCAAGCCAGGCGCCTCCGGGAATGCATGCCATGAACGGATGGTTCTTCTTTCCGCGTGCGTCCTGCCTCAGCGAAGACGAATGGGACGACGTAAGGCGCCATTACAACTCGCGATTTCTCGACTTGTGGCGCGCGTACGCTCCCAACATGACCCGCGATAACGTAGTCGCGGACCGGCTTTACGTCGCGCTCGACATGGAGCGGCGAATCGCGATGCCTGAGGGAGATTTCTCGCACGGGCGTTTTGGGCAACTTAGCTTTGAAATGCCCAGGGCGCATCTGTACCGGAGCGAGATAGAAGGCTTGTACATGTGCGGCGCATCAGTGGGCGGAGGCGGAATCAGCGCCGCTGGTGGCTATAACGCATTCAAGGTGATAGCCAACGATCTTAATCTTCCAAAAATCTGGCAACGTCCAGATCGTCTCTATTGAGGGGAGTTCTGCAATGCCTGAGATATACTCGATTCAATGGTATGAAGCCCTGAAAGATCTCCTCAATCGAAATCCTGAGGTCGAAAAAAATTCGCCGCGCGGTCGCTTTCATGTTCTCGCTATTATAAATGGAGACACGCAATCGCCGTATCTTGCGCTTGGCGAGATGCGCGGATTTGTAGTTGAATTTGTTGACGGCAAATGCCTCGAGTATGCCGAATTGCGATCGTGCCCGCCGCGAAAAGGCTTCAACTTTATTTTCGAAATGTCCGCGTCAGTGTTCGAAGGGATCGCGGCCGGGCTGATCGACCTCGTGGACGCGGGATTGAAGGGAACGATTAAAATCACCGGCGATATGAGAATACTGATTCGACATGCTGAGCTTGTCAATGTGATTTACGATGTTTACGCGCGGGAGGTTGAAACTCTGTGGCCGCATGGAAAACCCTCTTCGCCGCCACAGAATCTTTCGGTGGCAGGCTGACCCGAAGCGAAGTCATCGGGCGAATATGAATGAAGCCGCACTATCGCCGCTGCGGGCGGTGTGGGGAGCTTTGCCGGCTTGCGAGGGACAATTTATGAGCGAAATCACTGGTGCAGAATTGCTTCTGAAATGCCTGGTCGGCGAAGGCGTTCGGTTTGTGTTCGGGATTCCGTGCCCGGAAGTTGATCCGCTACTCGCCAAGCTGGAGCAGTACAACGTTCGCTTCGTCCCGGTCCGGCATGAAGCCGCGGCTGTTCACATGGCCGAAGGCCTCTACAAAACGACAGGGCAGGTTAGCGCCGTATTGGGGAATCCCGGTCCTGGCTCGGCAAACCTCATTCCAGGCGTTATCACGGCCCGACACGAGGGTGTTCCCGTCGTTGTAATTACCGCGCAGCATCGACTTGAAGTAGTTTATCCGTCGCCACCTTCGACCTTTCAGGGCCAGGACCAACTTGATGTATTCAAGAGCGTGTCGAAGTGGAGCGGGCCGATCCTGTCATGGGACCGCATTCCAGAAGTGATGCGCATAGCCTTTCGCGAGATGTGGATCGGAAGGCCAGGGCCAGTTCATCTCGAAGTGCCCGGACCGGTTATGTACGCGATGGGAGACGATTCCAAAGTAGCGGTTCTGTCGCCACACGAGTATCGGTCGGACGGTCCGCGAGCTTCGCAGGCTCAGATCGAGCAGGCTGCAGAGTTGCTTGCGAACGCGAGGCAGCCAATCGTGATCGCGGGTTCGGGAGTGGATCGGGCCAACGCAAACGCCGCGTTGCTCGGCATTGTCGAGTTGCTCGATTGCCCTGCAATCGGCACGATGGCTGGCCGAGCGGTCATTCCGCTCGACCATCCCAACTATCTCTACGCTCACAGCACTGCCGCGGACATGGCACGGCGTGAGTCCGACGTCATCCTTGCCGTAGGGTCGCGGCTGGGAAATCTCGATCTTCCGTACGATAAATACTGGGGCAGCCCGTCCGGACAGAGGCTCATCCAGATCGACATCGATCAACGCAATCTTGGCGTGACGCGTCCATTGGCGCTCGCAATCGTAGCCGACGTGAAAGACGCTCTCGAGGGTCTATGGCCGGTACTCGCAGGCAAGCCTGCCCGACAGTCGAATCCGGATGTTTTGAAGCGATATCGCGCAGCGGCTCAGAAGTGGCGCGAGCAACGGTTCGCCGCCATCGCCGCATGGCAAGGACCGGGAATCCATCCAGCGCACGCCTTGGAAGCGATCGGCAAAGTCTTTGGCCGCGAAAGCATTTACGTTACCGACGGCGGCAATACTTCGTTGTGGTCACATTGGTTTCTACCCCCGACTCAGCCGCGGTCGTACTTGAACATTCTCGAACTTGGAATGCTCGGCACCGGTATACCGTCCGCTATCGGCGCAACGCTCGCCAATCCCGGGCGAGAGGTTGTGTGCGTCACGGGTGACGGCGCGGCGGGATTCAACTTTATGGAGATGCAATCGGCGGCGCGCGAACACCTCAAACTTCGCACGATAGTATTCGCCGAAGGCTCGTGGACAATGGAAGAGCCGAACGAGCAGCGGCTCTACGGAAAGACTTTCGGAACGGCTATGGGAGTAGTGAGATGGGATCGTGTAGCGGAGGGATTGGGATGCGCGGGATTTTATGTCGAACGGCTTGAGGATCTTGAACCCGCCCTGCACGGCGCACGTGTCGCAAAGGGTCCGGCGGTCATATGCCTGCGGACTAATCATGACGCGAACCTCGCGATTCCCGCGGAATTAGGATTCCGATTCGCCGAGGTGTATCAGGGACCGATGGGTCAATAGATGTGAAGCGCGGTTATCCGCGAGTAGGCTCAAGGGACGGTCAGGAGCCGGACCAGAAGCAGTCAGTCTGGTTGCAGGAGGAGATGTGGAAACGCGGATGCGGTCCGGAGGGCGCTAGCGACTTCAGGCTATTTCGTGGTCACGCAAGCAAACGCCTCGGACGCCGCTGCCTCACCGCTGCTGATGCAATCCGGAACGCCGACGCCGCGAAATGCCGCGCCGGCAAGGAACAAGCCGCGAAGCCGAGCGGCGCGCTCTTCGGCGAATACAACGCGTTCCTGATGGCCTACGTTGTAACGTGGCAGCGCCCGTGCTTGCCGGGAGATCTCTACCAGCGTTGGTTCCGCTGCAAGACCGAGAATGTCAGCCAGTTCCAGGCGCGCGTGAGAAATTAGGTCCGATTCGTCGTAATCGCCAGCGGCGGAATCGCTGATGAATGCGCGTACGAGCAACCCGCCCTTTGGTACCCTATTTTCAAACTTCGCACTCGAGAAGCTGACCGCTTTAAGCATTCGCCTCTCGTCGCGCGCGATAACAAACCCAGTTCCGGCGGGTAGCCTGCAAGCGGGCATCGTAGCGAAGCCAAAGTTTACCGTGGCGACTGAGTTGTAATGGATCGAGTCGAGAGTATCCGCCAATTCTGCATCGATTTCCCTGCACAACCGCGCGGTTACCCAAGCCGGTGAAGCGCATATTACCGCTTCCGCCAAGAATTCGCCGGCGCCCGCCAGACTCAAGCGCCATCTGCCGGATTCGCGCCGTAACGAGGTCACTTCCGTGCCTAGATTGACTACCTCGCCAAGGCGCCTCACCAGCGCATCGCTCAATGTCTGCATGCCCCCCCGCAGCGTTAGCATCGAGGATGGTTTTGCATCGGTGGCGCTGCGCCGCGGTCGCGTCGCCTTCATCGCAAGCGTCAGGCTCCGCCATCGATGCTCCGATGCAACCATCTGCGGCATCGTCGCATGAGCGCTCAATTGATCGGGATCGCCGCCGAATATTCCGCCAATCAGCGGACCTACCATCCGGTCGACCATCTCGCGGCCAAAGTGACGCGCGATGAATCGAGCTAGACTTTCGTCGGCATCGTTCCCGCGACGCGCGAGCAGCGGCTCGAGCGCAATTCTGACCTTCGCTCTCGTGCTGAACAGGCGGCTTGTCAGCACCGGAAGGAGACGGGTCGGCGCGCCCATCATCAATCCATCAGGAATTTCGTGCAGGCGGTTCGAGTGAAGGATATAGCTCTTGCGATTTTGCTCCTTAATCGCAATAAGTTCTCGGCTGAGGTCCAAACGGTCGATCAGACCTGTGGCCCCGGGCTTTTCGCTCACGAAGCAGTCCGGTCCGCACTCCGCCACGAACCCCTCGCGAAGAACCGTGGCGATCTTCCCTCCAGCCCGCTTCGAGCTTTCGAAAAGTGCGATTGCAAGCGGGCGGCCCAGTTCTGCAGCGAGATCGCGAAGACGGTTCGCGGCTGCGAGCCCCGTGATTCCGCCGCCAATGACAGCAACAGTTCTTAACTTTGATTGCGAGCGACCCGTCCCTGCGGATGCAGACATCGATGCCTTCACCTCTCTCGGTGGCTTCGAATATGCATTCTTCGGGCCCGAAAGTAACCATGACCATTCAAGATCCTATCAACCGTTTCAATCAATGGTTTAAACAAGAATTGCGCGCCGGCTCCGTTATGCCAGAGGCAATGGCCTTGGCTACCAGCGGGCGCGACAGCGTGGTCAGTGTCCGCTATGTGCTGCTCAAACAGGCTGACGACCGCGGTTTCGCCTTCTATACGGACATCCGTAGCCCAAAGGGTCGGCAGCTCGAAGAAAATGCTCACGCTGCATTAGCATTTTATTGGCCACGGCGTCGCCGTCAGGTCCGAATCGAAGGCGTGGTGGAACCCATGCCCCCCGGACAAGCCGACGAATATTGGCTCACTCGTCCTCGGGCGAGCCGTTTGTCAGCGACAGCTTCGCGTCAGAGCCATCCACTACGGTCTCGGTCGGACTTATTGGCTCGAGTCTCACAACTTAAACGTGACTTGCAGGGAAAGGAACCGCTGCGGCCTCATTACTGGCAGGGACTGCGAGTTGTGCCGAAAAGAATCGAATTCTGGAGAGAAGGTGCCTTTCGGCTACACCATCGCGAGCTTTATCTTCGCGATGGAAAGCGATGGCGGATGATCTTGCTCCAACCGTAATCCACCATGACCGGCATGCCCTTTGCTGGTCCTACAAAGATGGCTTCGTTCTATTCATCCTTGGATAGGCGATCACTCGAAGTGAGTGCCAATCGAACGATTCGCCATGCGCGCGTCAATCTGTCTCAGCGTCCTTTCATCGTTATCTGGGAAGTGACGCGTGCCTGCGATTTGGCATGTCTCCACTGCCGGGCAACCGCGATGCCGACGCCGGACCCTTCCCAACTCACAACTACCGACGGACTCCGATTGATTGATCAGGTCGCAGCCTTTGGCTTGCCTCCTCCGCTGTTCGTTCTGACCGGAGGTGACCCGCTTAAGCGGTCCGACCTGTCGCAGTTGGTTCGGTATGCGACGAGTTGCAGCTTGCCTACTTCGCTTTCGCCTTCAGCGACGCCTCTTCTCTCGGCGCAGGCTTTGAAGGAGCTCAAAGACGCCGGTCTGGTTGCGATCTCGCTCAGTCTCGATGGATCAAATGCTCCGATCCACGACTCTTTCCGCGGCCGGGAACAGACCTTCAAGCGAACCCTCGAAGCGTGGGAACACGCGCACGAGATCGGATTGAAAGTCCAAATCAACACGACCGTGACGAAACGGAATCTGCTTGACCTTGCGGCGATTGCGCGGACAGTCCGCGAGCGTCGCGCGATGACTTGGAGCGTCTTTTTTCTCGTGCAGACCGGCCGTGGAAGTGGTCTACAGCAGATACTTCCGAATGAGTGCGAAGACGTACTGAACTTCCTTTATGACGTGGGCGAAATTTTCCCCGTAAAAACAACTGAGGGACATCACTTCAAACGGGTGGCGCTGCAGCGGACAATAGTCGAGCGGTCTCAAGATACGCTCGAGTCGGTGCTTCAGCCGGGAGAGACCTATCGATACTTGCGCCGTGAGTTCGGGCCGATCATCCCCAACGGCCGTCGGCGCCGACCTCCGTTGGATATCAACGCTGCACGCGGCTTCGTTTTCATATCGCACGCGGGCGACGTATTTCCGAGCGGGTTCCTGCCGATGCCGGCAGGCAATGTGCGCAGAATAGACTTGCCATCGTTATATCGATCCAGCTCGATCTTTACTGCGCTGCGCGAAGCGCGGTTGCTGAAGGGGCGATGTGGCAATTGCGAATTTGCTCCGGTCTGTGGAGGTTCTCGCTCGCGAGCTTTCGCGCAAACCGGAGATCTGCTGGCCGAAGATGCGCTATGCGCATACGAACCCGGCTCGTTCCCATACCAGGCGGAACTAACAGGACTGCTAGCTCCGATACTCAGAGACAGAGAAGTCAATACGATTGCAAAGTAGGGTGCGTTATGCCGACGTACCCTTAGAGCAGCTTTCCGATTCGAGATGAGCGAATACGTCTCCTCTCCGGCTTCCGAACTTGATCTCTACTTGGACGACGTAGGCTCTGGTGAACTTTCAACCGGGAGTCCCGCCGCCATCCATTCGGGAAAGCCTTCGGCCAGTCGCCGCGCCTTGCGTCCGCTCTTGCGAAGAAGTTCGACCGCTCGATAACCAAGCAAGCAGTAGGGTCCTCGGCAATAGGCGACAACTTCCTTGCCGTTCCATGCGTCAGCGATCCGCATGTCGATTTCCGCCAGTTGGACTGATACCGCCCCGGCGATGTGCCCGGCCCGGTATTCGTCAGCCGGCCGCACGTCGATCACTACCGCGCTGCCGTCACGGATGCGTTCGAGCAGCTCGGAGCGCGTCAGTGGCTCGAGCTCGCTTGGATCGGTCATGTAAGTGCGCACGATTCGTTCGAGTTCCGCTGACCGGCTTTCCGCGACCCGGCGAATGACCCGGATCAGTTCGAACACCTCTGGTCCGGCCAGCCGATAGCGGACGTAAAGACCTTTTTTGCTTGCCTCGACTAGTCCGGCTTCGCGCAGGCGCTGCAGATGCTGCGAAACGTTGGCGACCGAAAGCCCCGATTGCCTGGAAAGAGCTTCGACGGTGCGATCTGTTTGGGCGAGAAGCTCAATCAGCTTTAGCCGCTGCTTGTTACCGGTGGCCTTCCCGACTCTGGCAAACTGCTCGAACATGCGATCTTGGACGGCGTCGGACGACTCCTCGCGGACCACGGCATTCGCCACCTCGCGCTCCGGAGCGACTCGATATCTCCTCGGGCGAAATGAGTGTTGCCCAGAGTCGGAAGGTCGTTTCAATTGACTCCTCCGGTCATGACCGAGCCTCGGATTTTCCGCTGTAAACAAGGTAATAGATGAGCGGAACCACCAGCAGCGTGAAGCCGGTCGATGCAAAAATTCCAAAGATGAACGCCCATGCAAGGCCTGAAAATATCGGGTCCAGCGTGATAATCACCGAGCCCAGCACGGCTGCGGCCGCCGTCAGCACTATCGGACGCAGCCGCACCGCACCGGCTTCGAGTATCGCCGCCTCTAGCTCAAGGCCGCGCGCAATTCCGAGCTGAATGAAATCGATCAGAATGATCGAGTTGCGCACCACTATTCCCGCCAGCGCGATCATTCCAATCATCGCGGTCGCGGTGAAGAAGGTCGGATCGGCAAAGCCGGCGATTGAGCGGTTCGTGATCAGGTTCAGGATGAAGAACCCGGGCATGATTCCGATCAGCGTCAGCGGTATCGCCGCCATGATGATCAACGACATCGCCATCGAGCCGGTTTGCCCAACCAGTAGTATGAAAATCAGAAACAGCGCCGCAGCGAACGCGACTCCGAGATCGCGGAACACGGTCACCGTGATGTGCCACTCGCCCTCGCCGGTCCAGTTGATCGTATAACCCGGCGGCAACAAATGTGCGGTGCGCCCCTCGAGCCACAACACTTCGTTGACGGGGCTGATTCCTGCCGTGCCCGCCGTCACCATCGCGACCCTGCGCAGGTCCTTGTGAAAGATCGGTTGCTCCTGAACGGTTCGCTGGATTCTGCCAAGCTCGCCCAGCGTAACGAGCTTTCCGTCGGCGCCGCGCAACTCCACCGCCATCAATCCCGAGACCGTCGAACGCTCGGGCCTGCCCGCGCGCAACTCGATCATGAGCGGGTTCCGTTCGCTATCGATGTGCACTGTACCGACGGCTTGCCCGCCAAGCATGATTGCAATCGTCTTGGCGGCTTGTCCGGCGGTAATCCCGTTAAGCGCGGCTTTGCGCCGGTCAAGAACAAAATCGAGTTGCGGAGCGGCGGTGACCGAGAAGTCGTCAGGCGATACGAGGCCACCGGTTTGCGAGAATATTCTTTTTAACTTGCGGCCATAGGTGAGCAGTTGACCGTATTCCGCCCCAGGCGGTCCGTAGATTTCCGCGACCACCGAAGCAAGGACGGGAGGACCGGGCGGACTCTCGACGATCTTGGCAAGCCTGACATGATCGCGCCGCGCGATTGTGTTTACTTCAGGTATCAGGCGAAGCGCGATTTCGTGCGACGACTCGAGTCGGCGTGCCTTGGGCGCAAGATTAATCCGGATGTCGGCCTGTGAAGGTTCGCGCCGCATATAGTAGTGTCGCACCATCCCATTGAAATCGAACGGCGAATCGGTACCCACATAAGCTTCAACGTTGCTAACCTCGGTGACCCGCGACAGAAGATTCTCGAAATCGAGTACGACCGCGTTGGTCGCTTCCAGTGGGGTTCCTTGCGGCATATCGATGACGAGGTCCAGTTCGTTCTTATTGTCGAACGGCAGCATTTTGACTGGCACTAACCCGAACACGACAAGCAGGACAGAAAATACGAGACTCGCGACAATCGCAGCCAGAAATAGGTGCGCGCGCCGGCGACTTTCCATTAACGGGCGCAAGAGCCGCGCGTATATTTCTCTCACCATACCGCCGTGATGCGCTTCGTCGGCATCGGTTGGTTCGTCGTACTCGCGTTTAAGCAGATGGAAAGCGGCCCACGGGGTAATCGTGAAGGCGACGATCAACGACATCAACATCGCCATCGGCACGTTGAACGGCATCGGACGCATATACGGTCCCATCATGCCGGTCACGAACAGCATCGGAATGAACGCCACAATCACGGCGAAGGTCGCGAGAATCGTCGGCGGCCTGACCTCATCGACCGCGATCAACGTTGCCTCGCGCGGAGGATTCTCCCGCAGCCTCAGGTGCCGGTGGATATTTTCAACATCAACAATCGGGTCGTCCACGAGAAGGCCAAGCGATAGAATCAGCGCAAACAGGGTAACTCGATTTATCGTGTAACCCGCCAGCAAGTTGGCGACGAGCGCGATAGAAAGCGTTACCGGCACTGCGATTGCCACCACGAAGGCTTCCCGGCCGCCGAGCGAAAATGCCAGCAGCACCACAATAACTCCTACTGCGATAAGCAATTCGCGCACCAGATCGTTGACCTTTTCGTCAGCCGTCTCGCCGTAGTTTCGCGTGACCAGGACCTGCACATCGGCCGGTATCGCAACGCCACGGAGCGCCTCGACCTTGGCTAGCAATCCTTCAGCGACCGCCACCGCGTTGGTTCCGTGGCGTTTAGCAAACGCGATCGTAACCGCCGGATAAATCCGTCCCCGCTCACCAACCGAATTGAGCTCGAATTGTCCCGGCTCGTTGATTAGGGTGCTGCGCGCGGGGCCGAACGAAATATTCGTATAGTCAACAGCTTCGGCTGGTCCGTCGAGCACCTTGGCTATCTGATGCAGGTAGATCGGCCGCCCGCTACGAACCGCAACGACGATATCCTTGACCTCGCCGGCGCTGCGCAAAAATGGTCCACCCTGCACGACATACTCGCGATTATCGCGTGCAAACCCACCTGCTGGCAGATTTACGTTCGCGCCCCGCAACGTCTGTGCGACCTCAAGAGCTGTCACGTCATGCCCGGCCATTCGCTGTGGATCCAGTATCACCCGTACTAAGCGCGGTCGTCCGCCGACCACAAAAGATCGTCCGGTATCAGGCACCTGCTGCATACGATGCAGTATTTCGTCGGCGATCCGGCGCAGCTCGGCGTCGCCTTCGGCGGCGCTGTAAAGCGTGACCGTTACGATCGGTACATCGTCAATTCCGACTGGCTTTACGATCCATCCGGTTACGCCCGGTGGCACCGCATCGCGGTTTGATGCGAGCTTGTTGTAAATCTCGACGAGTGCTTTGGTCCTGTCATAGCCGACGCGGAAGCGCACCGTGACCATCGCCATGTTCGGCTGGGACGACGAATAGATGTGCCGGACGCCGTCCATCTCCCAGAGCCGCTTCTCGAGGTTGACCGTAACGAGATTTTCAACCTCAGCCGCGCTGGCACCGGGCATCTGCACGATAATGTCCGCCATCGGTACTGAGATCTGCGGATCTTCTTCGCGTGGGGTCACCGCTAACGCAACCACACCGGCGGCTAGCGAGGCGAGCAACAATAGAATCGAGAGATTCGATCCGAGGAACAGGTCAACGATTCGCGCGGTGAAACCGAGCTCGGGCGATTTACTATTGTCGGTCATTTGATCCTCGCGGCGAGGAATCTGTGATCACACGGTCGCCCGCGTTGAGACCCGCCAAAACTTCGACGCGATCATCCATCGCGCGGCCGAGCGCCACCTGGCGGACTTCCACGACGCCGCGAACAATTAGTCGGACCGTGGTGAGCTGACCAACTGACTGCACCGCATCGCGCGGGATGCTAAGAATTTTCTCCTGGCCGGCGCCAAAACTTGCGCGCGTGAACATTCCAGGCCGTAGTCGCATCCCCCTCGGCAACGGAGCCCGGACGATAAAACTGCGGCTGGCCGGGTCCGCGGCCGGAACGACTTCACTCACGCGAGTCTCAATAGTGCGCCGCTCGGAACCAACTTCGACTTGCAGCGGCATCCCCACGCTGACCTGATCGGCGAGCGCGTCCGGAACCGTCAGCTCGACGCGGATTGCATGATTGTCGTAGAGCCGCACCAGCACCTCGCCCGGCATCGCGATATCACCCGGCTCGACCATCCTCGCAACCACGACGCCGTCGACCGGCGAGCGAACGGTTGCGTAGGAAAGTGCGGCGCGCGCAGCTTTCACGGCGGCGCGTGCGCGAGCGACGTTGCCGATCGTCGATTGATAAGCTGAGCGGGCACTATCGAATTCGCTTTGCGTGACAGCGCTGCGTTTCAGGAGTGCCGAGTAGCGTTCATAGTCGGCAGCCGCGCGCGTAAACTCCGCTTGCGCGGCTGCCAACGCGCCTTGCGCCTGTGCTACCTGCGCCCGAACGTCAGCCGAGTCAAGCTCAACCAGGATCTGACCACGCCGTACGTGATCGCCTGCGCGTACCATAACGGCGTCGACCGTCGCACTCATGCGACTCGATGCGTCCACTGGCACGCTGGATTGGACGCTGCCGATAACTTCCCGCCGGATCGGCACAATCTGCGCCAAGACAATCGCGGTCGGTTCATTGGAAAATTGAGCGGCCGTTTCGGCGAGTACGCCCGGCGCTATCTTCCCATATCGCAAGATCTCAGCGACTATCACCGCCAGCAGTACCGCGCCGGCAATCGCAACCCACACTGCCCTTGCCGACGGTTGTCGAATTTCTTTCCGGAGGTTCATAGTCATCTACCCGCTAACTCGGAAGGCGAGCGGCCGATTGAAAGATCCAGCGCCGATCGCGCGACCAGCACCGCAATAATCGCTCGTACTTCGCCCATGTCCGCTTGCTGGCGTACCGCCTGCGCATCGAGCACGTCGACATTGGTCGAGAGTCCGTTGCCATAGCGGTCCTCGAGAATTCGCAGCGCCTCGCTTGCGTAGCGGTGGTTGTCGCGCGCGACCTGCACATTCTTCTCCGCGGCACTCAGCGTCCGGTAGGCGCTCTCGACTTCCAGCGCGATCGCATGCCGCAGATCATTGGCGACGGTGACGGCACGAGCCCGCCGGGCTTGGGCCGCGTCCACATTGCTCTTGGTGGCTAAGCCGTTAAACAGATTTACTTGGGCATAAGCGAAGACCGCGAAATTGTTGCCGCCGCGCGTCAGTTGTTCGGAGTCGTTCTCATACGCAGTGGCGACGCTTATCGAAGGTAGATAGTCCGCGCGCGCAATTTTTACCGCCTCTTCAGCCTGCTTGACCTGCGCAGCCGCGATCTTGATCTCAAGACGATCGGAAGCCGCCTCGGCGAGCAATTTATCAAGTGGCACGGCACCGGACGGAGCAAGGGTCTTGAGCACGCCCGGATTCCAAATCGGAGCCAAAGATTCGCTCTCGTCTCCGAGTGCATGCGCGAGCGCGGCCCAAGAAATCCTGAGCTGACTTTCGGCTACGGTCTGTTCTTCTTCGAGGCTTCCCACTGCCACGTCGCTTCGGAGCACATCAGCCTTGACGGCCTTGCCGTACGCGAACATATTGCGCGCCTGATCGAGATGGGACCGGGCGGCATCAAGCGCGCGCTCAACGACGCCGACGCGCTGCTCGGCCAGGACAGCCGTGTAGTAGTCCTTGATTACGGCAAACGCAATTTCGTCGCGTGAGCGCGCCGCACGCCATCTTTCCGCGTCGCTGCCAAAGCGGGCCGCCCTGAACGACGCCAGCAGTCTTCCGCCCGCAAAGACCGGAACCGAAAAACGCACTTGGCTCTGAAAGTTCGACAGCGTAGCCGGATGGTTTAGGCGGCTCAGATTAAAATCGGCTTGGCTGAATTCCTGCTGAGCAAGGAGATTTGAAAACACCAGAACCGGATTATTGGTTTCGGTATAATTCTCAATCGCGTCCAGCCTCGGAAGCATCGCGCCGCGTGCAACTCCAATGTCCGCCTTAGCCGCATCGCTTTGAAGCGTTGCCGCCTTAAGCGTTCGATTGCGCTGCATCGCAATCTCAATCGCCTCGGCCAGCGAAATTCGCCGCCGCTGCGGCGGTGCGGCCGCAGCGCCGTTGGCCAATGCGAGAATGACTAGAATCGAGAGCGTGACTCTGACGCTCGAGAAACTGCGCATTACAACCTCCTCTCGACCCCCCGCACTGATCCCGTTTGGCACGCGGCTGGGCCTTTCCGCACGGTTCAATGCTGGCTTGATGGACGGACCACCGACACCGTCGGTTCAAGAAGCGTCGCCGCCCGCAATGACGCGGTGATGAGACAGGATTTCTCGGCCTTCTCAAGCAGGCGCGCGCCTCGCTCGGAATCAGCTGCCGCATCAAGTTCAAGCCGCGGCCGCAACACAAACCTGGTGAAGCGCGTTACGCCCTCGACGCGCTCGAGCAAGCCTTCGGCCTCACAGTCCAGCCTGATCCAATCAAACTTCGAGGCTCGCGCGACCGCGCGAAACGTCAGGATGAAACAACCGATCACCGATGCAGTGATCAACGATTCGGGCGACCATAAGTCGCCGGCACCCCCGAATTCCACGGGACTCGCGGACAGCAGATCGGGAAGGCCTTCAGACGAAAGCTTCACAGCACCATTGGGACCGCCTTCGGCGTTGACGCGATAGTGATGCGGCAGTGGGATCATCACTTGTCCTCCAGATGCGGCTGATGTGGGTCGATGGAGCTACGCCCGAACGGAATACAGGCTATCGCAGCAGCGGTGATGATTTGTCGATCGCACCGACGCTCGAGACGTCCTTGGAGGCACTCCTCTGCGGCGAGCCGACTCCGAAGTGACGAAGAATCATTTCGGCCGGGCAGAAGCCCGTAAGCGCCGACTGAAACAGATTGATCCCGACGAACAGCGTCAGCAGCAACCAGTATCCGCTTACGAAGTATCCCAGCGCCAAGCTGATAACTACGAGGCTTCCTGCGATTAGACGGACCGATCGTTCGATTGACATTGCCGTTCTCCCCGTTAAAGTATTCAAGCGATTAATTGAACATTAACCAATCAAACCCTCAAGTCAAGCATGTGTCACGCTGGGAACCCCAAGCGAATGCCGTGCCAGGCGTGGTTAACTTGATTTTCTCAGATATCGGATCTTGCGGCAGCCGTGCCCGAAACGGCACCGGGCGAGTATCCGCGCATCGGAATCAATTCGGGCCCGCGCAAGGGGCCGCAATCAATCGTCGAGTTCCACGCGATTCGTGGCAAGCGGCACTTGGTCCCCGCAATTGCGTTTATCTCGCGCGGAACTGTATCCAATCGAGACATATCGCGATTAAGTTCGCAGGTTAATGAAGCTGAGATTCACATTTGAGCTCTCGCAGGAGTTGAGGACGATGGAAGGGTCTCGGCATCGCTTTTGCTGGTCTTCGGGTCTCATGTGAGATGTGATGGCCGCGAGTTCTCTTAGGAACGATCCTGTTCTCTCCGGCGGAGGTTTGAGCCATAGCGTTCTCTTTCGCCGACTCGAGAGATTGAGCCTCCGGCTGGCGATGTGGGTCGGTTACGACTTGTCTTTCGTGCTATGACTTTCTTGCGAACTGGAGCGCAGAAGCTATGAAGTCACCAATATCTTCCATGCTTGGAATCGATTTTCCCCTCGTCGCCTTCAGCCATTGCCGTGATGTCGTTGCCGCGGTGAGCAAGGCGGGAGGGTTTGGAGTCTTGGGCGCCACCGCATTCACGCCCGAACAACTCGAACTTGAACTCAAGTGGATCGACGACCATATCGATGGCAAGCCGTACGGCGTGGACGTGCTGATTCCCGAACATCTTTCGATCAAGGACGAAAAAGGAGTCACTTACGGCGCGCTCGCTAAGCGCGTTCCACAGCAGCACAAGGATTTCGTCAAAGATCTTCTCCGCAAACACGGTATAGAACCCTCGCAGGTCATCGAGGGTGAGCAGTCGCGGCCGTCCGAAGGGCTGATCTCAATGCAGCAGGAGAATGCCTTAAGGCTGATCGAAATTTCCTTCCGTCATCCCGTCGGCCTGATCGCGAACGCGCTCGGCGTGCCGCCGGAACAGATGATTGAGATGGGACACAAGCATGGCGTGCCGGTTGCGGCGCTGGTCGGCGCGCCCGAGCATGCGGTCCGCCAAGCCAAGGCGGGGGTCGATATTATCGTCGCCCAAGGCGGTGAGGCGGGAGGGCATTGCGGGGAAGTAGCGACGATTGTGCTCATCCCGGAAGTCCTTCGCGCGATTAAACCAATTCGGAACATTCCCGTCCTCGCGGCTGGGGGTATCATGACCGGCCGCCAGATGGCTGGGTGCATGGCGATGGGCGCGGCAGGGGTCTGGACCGGGTCAGTATGGCTTGCGACGACGGAGTCTGAGACCTCGCAGGTCTTCCGAGAAAAAATGATCGAGGCGCGCTCCCGCGATACGGTTCGATCCAAGTGCCGAACAGGCAAACCCTCGCGCCAACTCCGCTCTGCATGGACCGACGCGTGGGAAGGCCCGGGCAGCCCCGGTGCTCTACCGATGCCATTGCAGAGTCTGGTCAGCGAACCGGCGCTGGCGACGGCGCAGCGATTCGCCGAGCGAAACAACCCTCAGGCGCGAGAGTTGGTAACCTACTTTGTCGGCCAGGGCGTTGGCCTGGTGGACAGCGTCAAGACATGCCGGACAGTTGTGCAGGAATTCATGGAAGATTTTGCCACCGCCGTCAGCGATTTGAACGCCACGATAGATACATGAGCAGTTTCCTGGGAACGTTTGCCGGCAATGTGATCCGGCTACAGCAAATCAAATTACAAATCCTTTGACGGCATCTGGCTTTCTTCTGATTCCTTGTCCGTTCGAGCCCAATGCTAACCGGTGAACTAGGCGATTTCGGACTCGGGCGGAGCCACGATGCCGTGATTTGCGCGGCCCGCGACCGTCTCGAGCCGTCCGTATATCTCTAAGAGGCAATCGTGCGCGGAACGATCGCTTGGGGGCCGCTGCGGATGACGGCGGCGGCTCCCATTCCAGTGCGGGGTTTATCGACGTTCGCTGAAGACTCGACGCAAGCGGCGGCGTCGGCCCCGAGATTGTTGATTTGACCGGCGCCGTCGAGCAGCGATTGACAACGAGCGCGCTATCTCTGTGATCGCAGCGGCCCCCGAGAGCGATAATAATTATGGAGACCGCGGTATCAGATCCTCGACGTCGCGGAGGCGATCCTTGCCGAAAAAAATTTCGTCGCCGACGAAAAAAGTGGGTGATCCGAAGGTTCCGCGCTCGACCGAGCATCGGGTGTTTTCGAGCAGCCGCTCCTTGACCTCCGGGGTCTGTGCGAGTGCGAGAATCCGCTTCGCTGGCAAGCCTGATTCTTCGAGCGCTTTTTGAAGCACTGCGGGGTCGTCCATTTTTTTGGGATCCGCCCACATGTGTCGGTAAACTTCGTCCACGTACCGCGAGAAAACCCCAATTGATTCGGCGGCGATCGCGCCGCGCATCAACACAAGCGTGTTTACCGGAAAATACGGATTCGTCGTGAACCGGGTTATCCCGTGACGTCGAATGAAGCGCGCGGTTTCGAGCCGTTCGTACTCGGGTTTATTGCGGATGCCTTTCAGGCTCTCAGCGGGCGAGCGATTGTTTGTCAGCTTGAACACGCCACCAAGCAAAACCGGGACGTACTCGAATGTTACTCCGGTACGCTTTTCGATCTCGGGAATGACCAGATGACTCAGATAGGCATTAGGACTGCCGAAATCAAAATGAAATTCAATCTTTCTCATTGAATCACCACTTTTCGCCGAACGGACGAATTTCCTGCTCGAAGGTCCACGCGTCGCGCGGTTGCTGGTACAGTTGCCAGTATGCCTCCGCCACCGCCGAGGGACGCATTAGCCGGTCAGGCGCGAGATTACTCAGTGCAGCGTCCCCTTCGCGCTCGCGAATCCGGTCGCGGACCCACGCGGTATCCACCCCGGCGTCGATGATTAGATGCGCGACGTGTATATTCCTGGGCCCGAGCTCGCGGGCCATACTCTGCGCGACGGCGCGCAGACCGAACTTTGCGCTGGCGAAGGCCGCATAACCAATTCCGCCGCGTACGCTGGCAGTTGCTCCAGTGAAAAAGATGCATCCGCGGGCCCGCGGAAGCATCAGGCGCGCGGCTTCGCGTCCCGCTATGAATCCCGAGTAACAGCCCATCTCCCAGACCTTGCGGAAGACGCGATCGGTGGTCTCGAGAATTGGGTAGTTGACGTTCGCACCGATATTAAAGATGCATACCTCGAGCGGCGCGTGTGCATCGGCTTCCTGGAGGAACGCGTTCAAGTCAGTTTCATTGCGTGCGTCGAGAGAGCGCGCGGTGATGCGACCGTGTGAGGCCTCGACTTCGGCGACCAACGGCGCGAGCTTGTTACCGTTGCGGCGGCCGGCGAAGACCCAGAAGCCTTCGGCGGCGAATCGTTTGGCGATCGCACCGCCGATATAATCGCCGGCGCCGATCACGGCGACACTGGCATTTCTCATTTCCATCGGCGATCCTCCGTGGGTTCGTTTCGTCCTAAATCGCGGCCGCTCAGACGCCGACGCGGCGGGGTAGCGAGGGACTTCACGTGGTTGGCGGCGGCGGCTAGCATCTGTTCAGAGAAGGTGCTGTCGGTAACGGCCCGTGCGAGAATCAGTGCGCCAACCATGCACGAAAACGCTGCGACTGCTTCGTTGACGCGTCGCGAGCGGTCCCGCTGCGGCATCAGGTGGGCGATGGATTCAATGGTGCTTTTCAATTCCTTGGTGAACGCTTTGCGGACTGGCTTCGATTGCCGCGCAATATCCCCGGCCAGCGCTGCGACCACACATCCGCGGCCCGGCGAATCGCGATGCGCCGGCGAAAGATAGTTGGTGACGATCTCTTCGAAGACGTGCGCGTCGCGGCCGCCTTCCACGGTTCTCCGCCATCTGCGCTGCGAGCGCGCGAAGGCGAAGCGAATTGCTTCGGCGGCTATAGAATCTTTGGATTCGAAATGGCTGTAAAGTCCGCCATGAGTGAGGCCGGCTGCTTCAGTGATAGAGTCAACCCCGGTCTCGGCAATACCATGCTCGCGGAACAGACGCGCAGCGGCGGCGACGATTTGCTCGCGATTACGGGCGGCGGTTTCCTTTGATACGCGCATCACCTGGCCATCCGCTCCTTGAGGTCCCTGCTCGTTTGATAAT
>JAJZAG010000173.1 GCA_021799555.1 Deltaproteobacteria bacterium
ACAAGGCGAACATTCTGAGCTTCCCGAGACGCACAACCCGCTCTTACTTTTTCAAAGAAGCTTCGAACGCGGATTTAACCGGATGCGTGATAGCTACGCCTCGCTGTTGCAACTGGCACTCGACAACGCGGCGGCATTCATCATGGGCTTTCTGGCGTTCATCATCCTTTCTTTGGTCGTGCTAACCCCTTGGCTCGGAAGCAATTTCTTTCCAAACGTTGACGGCGGCGCGATCTTGCTGCACGTATCCGCGCCAACGGGCACCAGAATTGAGGACACCGCGCGACTGTTCGACCGCGTCGAGCATCAGATTCGGAAAACGATGCGGCCGCAGGACATCGCCGATATAATCGACAATATCGATCTCCCTTACGGGCCAATCAATATGGCCTACCAGAACACCGGAACCGTCGGCCCCGAAGACGGCGACATCACGGTGCAGGAAACCGAGGACCATTTACCAACCGACGAATATGTAGCGAAGTTGAGGAGCATTCTTCCGGTCGATTTTCCGAGCGTCCAATTCTCGTTCCTGCCGGCGGACATAGCAACTCAAATACTCAATTTCGGCGCGCCTGCGCCGATTGATGTCCAGGTAATCGGTCCGGATCGGGATAAAACCTACTCCTATGCGGTTCGGCTGGAAAAGCAGATTAAACACGTCCCAGGTGTCGCGGATGTGCGAATTCTACAGCGCTTCAATTACCCCATGCTGAAGGTCGACGTACACCGCAGCCTGGCCGAGATGGTCGGCCTGACTCAGGCGGATGTCGCCGATGCGTTGCTTGAGGAACTCTCAGGCAGCTTCCAACTCAAACCGAATTTTTGGCTGGATTGGAAGACAGGGGTATCCTACCCGCTGCAAACGATGATGCCGCAGTACCGCATTGATACGCTTGCAGACCTCTACAACATGCCCGTCACCGCCGGTGACCATATCGATCGCCACGTGCCGCCACAAAGCGTCACGACCTTGACCGGAGGAGCAACCGCCTTCGCCGGCGGAACCGCGGTTGCGATGGCTCCCGGGCACACCACGCCGGAAGTTTTGGGCGCCCTTGCCTCCATTGAGCCGAAACCCTCGCCCGCCGAAGTCTCCCACTACAACGCACAGCCCGTTGTCGATATCTACATCAATCGCCAGAGACGCGACCTGGGCGCGATCAATAAGGATGTTCATTCGATCGTCGCGGCCAATGCTATGGAGCGTCCGCCTGGCTCTCAAATCTTTATCCGCGGCCAAGTAACAATCATGGCGACGGCATACAAAGAGCTGTTTACCGGCCTCGCGGTGTCGGCACTGCTGGTTTATCTGCTTATCACAGTTAATTTTCAATCATGGCTGGATCCTTTTGTTGTTATTACCGCCTTGCCGTCCGCGCTGGCCGGAATCGTATGGATACTATTTGTCACTCACACCACTTTGTCGGTTCCAGCCCTTATCGGCTCGATTATGTGTATCGGCATAGCCAGCGCCAACAGTATTCTTGTAATCAGTTTCGCGCGCGAACGTTTGGCCGCCGGAGACAGCCCCGTCGCCGCCGCGCTCGAGGCGGGCACCACGCGCATTCGCCCCGTCCTCATTACCGCCGGGGCAATGATTATCGGCATGATCCCGACGGCGCTGAGTGCTGAACAAAACGCGCCGCTCGGCCGCGCCGTTGTCGGCGGTCTCGCATTCGCCACTATTTCGACGCTTTTCTTCGTCCCAGTCGTGTTTAGTCTCGTCCACCGTGATCGCGGAACGATTCCCTCAGCGGGAGCGGATGTTGATAGGAGTTGAGGAATTCCTGGTATGTATTCAGTACCCCCATCGGAATCAGAGAGCGAGCTTCGCGGCGACCTTAGCCCGGACAAGATGCCCCGCCGCCACGATACCGGATCCGCAAGGACTCGACACCTTCGCCTCTATGGTTCGATTGCCTTCGCGATCTTTCTCGGGCTCGCGATCTTCGGTATCGCTTCGCGAAAGCACGCGCAATCGGAACTGACTCGGGAGACGAACGAAACCGCAGTGCCGACGGTCGCTGTGATCAAACCTATGGGTGGCACCGCCACTCAGACGCTCGTGTTGCCGGGAGACGTGGAACCCTGGTATTGGGCGCCTATCTATGGCCAGGTCAGCGGCTACGTGAAGGCATGGTACAAGGATATAGGCGCACAGGTAAAAAAAGGCGACCTGCTCGCCGTTATCGATACGCCAGAGCTCGACGCGCATGTCGAGCAATCAAAGGCGCTACTTGCCAAGGCCCGCGCCAATGAAAAATTAGCCCGTATTACCGCCAAGCGTTGGGATGCGTTGTGGGCTTCCGGCCATCTACAAAGCCTCGAACCGGTCTCACGCCAATCGACTGACGTTACCGACTATGACCTCCAAGCCGACATAGCCGCGACGGCGGCAGCCAAGGGCGAACTCGACCGCCTCGAGGCGCTCGAGAAGTTCAAGTATCTCGTTGCTCCCTTCGACGGTGTGGTCACCGCGCGCAGAACCGATGTCGGCGCATTCGTCAAAGCCAACGGCGTCTCTAATCAGCCGGAGATGTTCGAGGTCGCCGACACTCACGAGATGCGAATCTACGTACGTGTACCGCAAGTGTACGCACCGGAAATTCACGTTGGGATGAAAGCGGAACTCC
The DNA here is from genome assembly GCA_021799555.1 of Deltaproteobacteria bacterium. Lineage (GTDB taxonomy): Bacteria > Desulfobacterota > Binatia > Binatales > Binataceae > JBARDN01. The sequence continues at coordinate 2,637 of JAJZAG010000173.1, forward strand.
ATCTTCCTGGTCTTCCGGGAAAAACATTTCCGGCGACAGTCAACACAACTTCGGGCTCGATCAATCTGGACTCACGCACGCTGCTGGTGGAGTTATGGGCGCCAAATCCCGACAACGAATTGTCTCCCGGTACGTACGCGAATGTATATTTCAATTTGCCGTCACGGCCCGACTCGCTCGAAATACCAACCAGCGCGCTCATTTTTCAGGACAATGGCCTGCAAGTCGCCGTACTCGGACCCGATAATCGCGCCCACTTGCAGAATGTAACGATCGGACGCGACATGGGAGCCAATGTGATTATTACCTCCGGTTTGAAACCCGGCGACTGGGTAATAGACAGTCCACCCGATTCCCTTGACGACGGCGACCTCGTGCGGGTCGTCGGCCACCATGGCGCGTTCCCCGGTCTCGAGCGCACGCCCGGACGGCTCGCTGACGAGCACAAATGAAACCTTCGCGCAGGCTGACAATCGTCGCGGTGGTTTGCACGCTTTGCGCCTGCAACCTGGCGCCGAAATATCAGACACCAAAAGCGACTTTGGGGGTTCTGCCCGTGAGCTACAAGGAAGGCGGCGTCTGGCAGCCAGCGACTCCTTCCGACCAGCTCCCGCGCGGGCCGTGGTGGCGGATGTACCACGATCCGCAACTCGACAAACTCGAAACGCAGTTGCTCGCGCAAAATCCAACGGTCGAAGCCGCGTTCGCAAATTATAATTCCTACAAGGATCGGGCACTCCAACTTAACGCGTTCCTGTTCCCGTTCGTGACCGCGAATGGGATGATGACGCCGGATTCCACCTCGGTTGGTCCGCCGATCGGGGCGCCATATCAAATGACTTACTTTGGCAACAACGCAGCTTTTGCCGAAATACATTACGAAGTCGATTTGTGGGATCAGATTCATAACTCGATAGCCGCAGGCGTTTACAGGGCGCAAGCTGCCGCTGCCGACCTTGCCTCCGTTCAACTTAGCATGGAGGCGAATCTGGCCAGCGCCTATCTTACGCTGCGCGAGCTCGACGACGACGTGCAGCTATTGGCCGATACCGTCCTGGTTTATCAGCAATACCTACTCGTCGTTCAGGAGCGCCACGCTGGTAAAATCGCCTCCGGACTGGAATTGGCGCAAGCGCGTTATCAGGTCGAGTATGCCAAGGCTCAGGAATCCGGATTACGCGCACAGCGCGCTGTTTATGAACATATGATTGCGGCCTTGATCGGCGAACCCGCTTCGGATTTTTCAATCAAGCCAAAGGTCATGGAGATCACTGTCCCTATCATTCCGACCAGCGTTCCATCAGCTCTCCTGCAGCGTCGGCCCGATATCGCCGCCGCCGAGCGGCGCGTGGCGGCGGCCAATGCGGAAATCGGCGTGGCGCGCGCCTCCTTCTTTCCAAATATCTCGCTCAATAATGTCGTTGGAAGTTTCGGCTCGCTCGGAGGACCCGCGATCGCCGGACCTTTCAGCTTCTGGTCACTCGGACCTTCCGTGGCCGCGCCAATCTTCGAAGGTGGCCTGCTCCACGCTCAACTCGCCCAGTCTGTCGCACGGTGGCATCAGGCGGTTCAGAACTATCGCGCCGTGGCGCTGCGCGCGTTTCGAGAAGTTGAGGACGGTTTGTCGAATATCAATTTCATGTCCGAGCAATACCACGAACAGCACGCCGCCGTTAAAGATGCGGTCGACGCTCAATCGATGGCGTTCACGCTTTATCAACTTGGCGCCAAAGATTATTTGGAGCCTCTCGTCGATCAGGCGGCCGCTCTGCAGGCCGAGGAAACCGAAATCAATATCAAGGAATCCCTTCTTCAGGCGAGCGTCAATCTGATTCGCGCACTCGGCGGCGGCTGGACAACCGACGAACTACCGCGGCGAAACAAGGTACTCATTCTCACCACGACAACGCCGGTACTGAGTCATCAAGGCACCCCTCCTCCATCTTGATTGCTTCGCAGTTGCGCGCCCGTCAGTTGCAGCGCGCCACGCATCGCGAGCACCGGCGCCGCGCGCCGCATGAGCACTTGCGCCCCCAGCCGCGCAAGCCATTTGCGAGGACTAAAATCCACGAGCCAATCCCACGCGTAGCGGTGCCGGTTCGCGACACCGAGATGCGCGGCGATATTCTCCCCGCAGCCGCGGCATAGCAGAATTAAAGCACGTCCTCCCGCAGCCGCATGGACCGACGCAACCATCACTCGCGCTCCGACGAAGGTGATCGACTCGTCGAGCGTCGCGCCAAGCGCCGCCGCCGCGCGCGCGACCAGAACCTTCTTCCCCACGAACATTCGCGTACTGGGAACCGAGTCCGCGCCGCCGAGCGCATCGTACACTCTGAGCGCGACACGAAATCGTTCGCCCGCGCGGCGCGGCGAATCGAACGCGGTCGCGCACGCGGCGCATCGCGGCGCCGCTACTGCGATCCCGCTTTCGAGCAAGTAGGCGACCTGCTCACTGCCGCGTCCCGCTGCCCGCGCGATTACGCCAGCCGCCGGCGCGTTCGCAAGCCTGTCCCTGATCGAGTACATCGCGACGGCGCGAATCTAAGCCATCATGCGGATGGCGGCGCGGCACGCCCGTCGCGCAGCGGCACCGCCCAATCCCACACGTAATGCCGGCGTACTTCGTCCGAAGTAACTCGTCCCATGATGTTGTCGCCGCATCCGCCGCAGAATATGAAAGTGCGCCCGCCCTCTCCGATCGTAACGACCAGCGCCTTGTCGCCGGCCGGACTCTGGCTGAAAGCGCCGCCGCATGCGCTGCATCCCGAATCGTTCAGCAGCTGCACGCGGTTGATAATCAGATAATCATGCGTTTGAGATTGGCCCTGATCCATTATGCTCTCCGTGGCAAACTTCCAAAACATCGCAAATCCGAACCGGACGGCGCCGCGCTACGTCACTCGACTTGGCCGATAGCATTACCATAGAATGCTCCGCGACCCGCGCACACCGCACCGCTTCCGCATCGTCATAGCATAACGAGGCTGCGATCGGCATGATCCAATCCGGCCTCGCACGCCGAGCGCGCCCGATTGTGCTAGCGCGCCGACCTTGCCGCGTGCATAATCCCCGAGGACCGTCCGCCTTGAATGCCGTCGGCCGTGAGTTTCCGCGTGATAATAGCCCGCCCGCTCCTCGTGCTCGTCGCGCTCGCCATGTTGCTCGTCATTGCGCCTCGCGCGAGCCTCGCGACCGATTTTTACGAAATCCAGATCTACACCAACGATACGACGCCCGCGAATCAACTCATGCTCGAGCTGCACACCAACGACCTCGTCGCGGCCCAAGGCAAAGGGCGCACCGAGCTTCCCATCTATCAGTACCACAACACCTTCGAGTTCACTTACGGACTCCTGCCGTGGCTCGAAGTCGGACAGTACATCTGCACTGGCGAACTCGGCGAGGGACTCTACGAATATGCCGGCGCGCGCACCAAGGCGCACTTCAGTATCCCGCAGACCGAATCGTGGCCGTTCAGGCTCGGCGGCAATATCGAGTTCCAGTACATGCGCCGGGCCGCCGTCACGGATCCGCTCAACATCGAATTCATGCCGATCATCGACGGCTACCTCGGCCACTTTTACCTGGTCGGCAATCCCGCTGTCGAAAAACAGTTCTCGGGCCCCGGTACTCACTCGGGACTCTCGTTCGAACCGGCCGCCGCCATCAGCTACCGATTGTTCGGCAAGTGGAATTGGCTCGAACCGTCGCTCGAGTACTACGGCGAGCAAGGTCCGTTCACCAATGTCTACGGCTTCAACCAGCAGCAGGACTTCATCGTGCCGGGCGTCAACCTCTATCTCGATCCGCGCTTCGAGTTCAATTTCGGCGTCGGCGTCGGATTGCCCGGGACGCTCAGCGGACAGTTTGTGAAGGCGACGATCGGATGGCTGCTGTAGCAGCCGGTGTCGAGCTCGATTGGCCGCGGACCGTAGCGACAGGGCATCCGCAAGCATAATCTCGATTCCGCGAGCACGCCGCGACAGGGAGGGATCGTGATGCCCACAAATTCCAAATGGACCGCCGACAACCTGCCCGACCTGTCCAGCAAGACCGTCATCGTGACCGGCGGCAACAGTGGAATCGGCTACGAGGCGGCACTGCAACTCGCGCGCAAGGGCGCGGCCGTGATCCTCGCCTGCCGCAACCTCGACAAGGCGCGTGCCGCCGTCGCGCAGATCAAGGCGGCCCATCCCGCCGCGATCGCCGAGCCGAGGACGCTCGATCTCGCCAGCCTCACCTCGATTCGCGAGTTCGCCGCCGGATTTCGCGCCGCACATCGCACACTCGAGATCCTCGTCAACAACGCCGGCGTGATGGCGATCCCGTATGCGCGCACCGCCGACGGTTTCGAGATGCAGTTCGGCACCAACCATCTGGGCCACTTCGCTCTGACCGGGTTGATGCTCGAGCCGATGCTCGCCGCGGCGGACGCGCGCGTTGTCAACGTCAGCAGCGGAGCGCATCGGATGGGCTCGATCCGCTTCGACGATCTGAATTGGGAGCACGGCTACGCCAAATGGCGCGCCTACGGGCAGAGCAAGCTCGCCAACCTGCTCTTCACGCTCGAACTCCAGCGCCGTAGCGAGGCGCACGCAGCCAAGCTCATCGCCGTCGCCTGCCATCCGGGTTACGCGGCGACCAACCTGCAAGCCGCTGGACCGAAGCTCGAGGGATCGGCATTCATGGAATCGCTGTTCCGCGTCGCCAATCGCTATTTGGCGCAGAGCGCCGCGATGGGCGCGCTGCCGACGCTGTACGCAGCCGCGGCGCCCGACGTGCGCGGAGGCGACTATATCGGCCCCGATGGACTCGGCGAGATGTGGGGGTATCCGAAGCGCGTTCCCCGCAGCGCCGCCGCGAGCGACGCTCAAATGGCCAAGCGCCTGTGGGCAGTCTCCGAGCAGATGACCGGCGTTCACTACGACGCGCTGCCCGGTTGAGCGGCGCGCGGCGCGACGGGTTCGTTTCGAGAATTTTTCGGCGCGACGTTCCGACGACCACGCGGCATCATTAGCCAATTTCGCGATTTCGGCGGCTTCGACCGGTATTTTTGTGCACCAATTTTGAGCCGCCAATCCCGAGTCGGCGGCTGTCTCGCAAACGACGTTATGAGCTCTGCAATAATCCGACAGGTATCGCCCGCCGATAACCTCCTCGGGATGATAAATTCGTGACCTTCGCGACTTAAAATTCCACGAGATTGAAAAAGGCAGGCATCGCTCCGCGCCGTCCGCGCGCGCCGCGAACAGCCAGCGGCAGCAATCCGCGCCATCCGCCCGCGCGCTAACAGAGAGCCTATGCGATGGCGCCTTCATGTTCTCTATTTTACTCGAT
>JAJZAG010000174.1 GCA_021799555.1 Deltaproteobacteria bacterium
GCGAAACGGAGTAAGCCGCCCGAGCCGGAAGATAACCGCGCGCTCGTACTCGTTGAGCACCTTGAGACCGCTCAGAAAAACCACCGCCGCGATAAAAACGATTACGCCGAATCCTGTCGCCATCGAAATTCTCCCCGCTCGCGGCGCGCTCAGGGCGCGCGCCGGACCTCGACTTCGAGACCTTTGACGCCGGTAACGCGCGCGCGGGCGCCGGGCACAAGCGGCTCGGGACTGCTCGCGCGCCAAATCTCGCCGTGCACGAAAATCTTTCCCGGCGCTCCTGGCGCGATCGCCTCGCGCACCTCGCCAACCTCGCCGATCATCGCCTCGACTCCGGTCTTCGCACGCCGCCGCCGTTCGCGCGCGACCACATAGCCCAGTCCCAGAATGATCGCGGTGAGCGCCCCGGCAGCTCCGTAGATCATCTCTCGGTTAACCTCGAGATTGGTCTTTGACGTATCAACCAAAAACAGCGATCCGATCACAAACGCCGCGACTCCGCCGAGACCAAAAATTCCGTAGCTGGTAACGAACGCTTCCGCGACGAGCAAACCCACGCCAAGAAAGATCAACAGCACGCCGGTCACGTTGACCGGCAGCACCTGGAACGACGCGAAGAACAGCAGCAGGCAAATCGCGCCGGCGACGCCGGGCAGGAAAACTCCCGGATGCGCGAACTCGAAATACAAGCCGAGCAGTCCCGCCAGCAGCAGCATGTAAACGATATTCGGGTCCGATAGCGTGTCGAGCACCCGCTGCCCCATCGTCATCGCGCCGCGCCGCACGATCGCGTCGGCGACCTCGAGGGTCAGTTCGCGGCCGCCGCCAACCGTGACCTTGCGCCCCGAGGCCTGGACGAGCAGGCTGCGCAAATCCGGCGCGACGATATCGATAACCTTTTTCTGCAGCGCTTCGCGCTCCCCGATCGCGGCGCTCCGGCGCACCGCCTGCTCGATCCAGTCTTCGTTGCGTCCGCGTTCGCGCGCGATCGAGCGGGCGAACGTCGCCGTGAAGTTCTCGATCTTCCGCCCCATCGCGCCCTTGATATCCTGGCCGCCCTCTTCCACCGGATGCGCCGCGCCGATTGTCGTTCCAGGCGCCATCGCTGCTATGTTCGCGGCCTCGGTGATGAAGGTCCCGGCCGACGCGGCGGCGGCGCCCGACGGGGCGACATAGACGATCACCGGAAGCGGCGCGGCCAAAATGCTCTTGACGATCCGCTGCGCCGAGCTAAGCAGTCCGCCGGGAGTATCAAGCTCGATCACAAGCGCGCCCGCGCCCCCGCGCGAGGCTGAGTAAATCGAGTCGTCGATAAAACTCGCAACCGCGGGATTGATCGATCCGTCGATCGTGATTAACTCGACCCAATTCCGCTCCGCGCGATCGTCAGCGCGCGCCGGCGCCGCGAGCAATCCGACCGACACGAGTACGAGCGTCACCGCGGCGCTCGCCGCAAGGATTACCACGATCGCGCGCAGCGGACGGCGCGACTTCACGCGCCGCTCCGCCCGGGTATCGGACGCCCGAGTTCCTTAAGCACCTGCTGCACGTCCTGCCATACCAGCCGTTTATCGGCGGGATTGCGCAGCAGGTAGGCGGGATGAAACGTCGGCATCATTCGGACGCCATTCACATCTTGCCAGTTCCCGCGCAGCCTGCTTATGGGTGTCTTCACTTTCAGGACCGCTTGCACGGCGAACGTTCCGAGCCCCACAATCACGCGCGGTTTCACCAGTTCGATCTGGCGCATCATGAACGGCTCGCAGGCCGCGACTTCGTCGGGCTCGGGATTGCGATTTTCCGGCGGGCGGCACTTAATCACGTTGCAGATGTATACTTGCGCGCGCGTCATGCCCATCCCGCGCTCGATAATGTCGGTCAGGAGCTGGCCGGCGCGGCCGACGAACGGTTCGCCGCGCGCGTCTTCGTCAGCACCAGGCCCTTCGCCGATAAACATCAGCTCGGCGTGCGGGTCGCCGACGCCGAAGACCAGATTCTTGCGGAGCCCCCAAAGCTTGCAGCGCCGGCAATCGCCGATGAATTCGCGCAGCGCCTCGAGCGACTCGGTCTTTTCGAGGCCCGGATATTTCGAGAACATCTCACGCGCCGGCGCCGAGCGCGAAGCGGCGCTCGAGTCCGAGGCGGCATTGACAACGCGCCGTGACTGTTCCACGGCGGGCGCGGCCGCCGCGGAACTCGGACGCGCGGACGGCGGCAGCCCGTCCATCCCTTCCTCGCGAAGCTGCGCGACGTAATCAATCAGCGTGGCCGTGATCGTCGCTCGATCGGGAAGAGGTTTGGATTCGCCCATAAGTACCCGGCGCGCGTCACGCGAGCCGGTCGCGATGATACCCGATATAGAGCGCGGTTCCGACCGATCCGCCCAATGCGAAAAAAAGATAGATCACGATAAAGCGGACGGTCGGCGGCGGATTTTGATGCAGCGACCAGAACAGCGTCAGATTGGTCGGAACATAAAACGCGTAGAGAACCGACAGCGGCTTGAGCCATCGCTTCTGGGTCCAAAGTCCAAACGCGTATATCGCCAAAAATGCCCCGAACAGCGGACCGCCAATCGCGTTGGCGCCAAACGTGGTCAGGCGATGCCCCAGTATCACCAAGCCGAGATGCGACGGATCATTACGATGCTGAAATGGCTTGGTGAAATCCGAGACCGCAAGCAATACGAACAACACCGTCATCGCGCGCATGAAGTAGTCCGTGCGCGGTCGCGCGAGGTTTGAACTCCGATTTTCAACCGCCGCCATACTTTGTCCCTCCCACTCGCCGCGCCGCGGCGCGCGAACTAGCGAACGACTCGAAGCCGCCGCGACTTCGCGGCACGCATTGCGGCAAGACGATCAAGGATCTTATCGGCGACCTCGTCTTTCGACAGTATCGGGAGACTCTCGGCGCTGCCGTCGGCGCCGAAGAGCGTGACGATATTGGTATCGACGCCGAAGCCCGCGCCTTCCTGGGTGACATCGTTGGCGACAATCAGATCGAGCCGCTTGCGCGCAAGTTTGCTCTTCGCGTTTGCCGCAAGGTCGCCGGTCTCGGCGGCAAATCCGATCATCAGGCGCGGGCCTTTTTTCGCCGCGATTCGCGGAAGCTCGTCGGCGATCGAGACCATCTTGAGGTCGAGCCCTTTGGAATTCTTCTTGAGCTTTCCCGCCGCAGGATTGGCCGGCCGAAAATCCGCGACCGCCGCCGCCATCACCAATACCGACGCCCACGGAAAATTGCGCGAGGTCGCGCCGAGCAGCTCCGCGGCGCTGGTCGCGTCGATTCGCTCGACGCCGTACGGAGTTGCAAGCACAGACGGTCCCGCGATAAGCCGCACATCCGCACCGCGTCGGCGCGCAGCCGCCGCGATAGCGAAGCCCATCTTTCCCGACGATCGATTTGACACGAAGCGCACCGGGTCGATCGCTTCTTGAGTCGGGCCGGCGGTGACAAGGATGCGCTCGCTCGCCAGATCATGCGGAGAAAGGATGCGCTCGAGCTCTGCGACAATAATCGCGGCGTCGGGCAATCGCCCGTTGCCCTCGTAGCCGCAGGCCAGCTCGCCCTCGGCGGGGTCGATAATCGTGACGCCGCGCGCGCGCAGCTTGGCAAGGTTTTCGGCGACGCTCGGATGCGCGTACATATGCACGTTCATCGCGGGCGCGAACGCAACCGGCGCCCGAGTCGCGAGCAATACCGTCGTCACGATATCGTCGGCAATTCCGGCGGCGGCTTTCGCGAGCACGTTTGCGGTCGCGGGCGCAATCAATACCGCGTCGGCCGAATCGGCGAGCCGGATATGCCCAATCTCGGATTCCTGGGTGAGGCTGAACGTATCGGTGACGACGGGACTTTGCGCGAGCGTCTGCAGCGTAAGCGGCGTGATAAACTCCGCCGCGTTGCGCGTCATCATCACGCGCAGCTTCGCCCCGCGCTGCACGAGCGCTCGCACGATCTCGGCAGCCTTGTAAGCGGCGATCCCTCCACTGACCCCGAGCACGATCGTCTTGTCGCGCAGCACACTCATCGCGCGACAATTCTATCCGCCGGAGCAGTCATGTTGAAAGCGTGATTGGGGCCGCAGCGGCGATTGGCCGTGCGCGCTTTCGCGATCAGTCCTAGTCGTAATACTCGAGCCCCAGGTGCGTGATCAGATCTTCGCCGCGCATCCAGCGCAGCGTGTTCTTTAGCTTCATCAGCTGGATGAAGATGTCGTGCTCCGGATAAACGTTGGGCGCGTGCATCGGGGCCTTGAAGTAGAACGACAGCCACTCCTGGATTCCGCGCATGCCGGCGCGATGCGCCAAATCGAGGAACAACACCAGGTCGAGGACCAGCGGCGCGGCCAGAATCGAGTCGCGGCACAGGAAGTTGATTTTTATCTGCATCGGATAACCGAGCCATCCGAAGATGTCGATATTGTCCCATCCCTCTTTGGCGTCGCCGCGCGGAGGGTAATAGTTGATCTTCACCGAATGGAACAGCTTGCCGTAGAGTTGCGGATACAAATCGGCCTGCAGGATTTGATCGAGCACCGAAAGCTTGGTCTCTTCCTTCGAGCGGAACGAGCCCGGATCGTCGAGCACTTCGCCGTCGCGATTACCCAGAATATTGGTCGAGAACCATCCCGACATCCCGAGCATCCGCGCCTTCAGCCCCGGCGCAATGAGGGTCTTCATGAAAGTCTGCCCGGTCTTGTAATCCTTGCCGCACACCGGGACGTTTTTGTAGCGCGCCAGCTCGAGCAACGCGGGCGTATCGGTGCAAAGATTCGGCGCGCCGTTGGCGTAGGGGATTCCGAGCTTCAGCGCCGCGTAGGCGTAAATCTGGCTCGGCGCGATTTCGGGATCGTTGTTCGCAAGGCCGGCCTCGAATGCTTTGAGCGACTGATGCACCGCGGCGGGGCGGTGAAAGACTTCGGTCGAGCCGCACCAGATCATCACCGTGCGCGCGACTTTGGTGTGCGACTGGAAGCGCCGGATGTCTTCCATCAGCATCTCGGCCTTGTCCATCTTGGTGCGCGCTTCCTTGATGTTGGGACCCTTGATGCGCCGGACGTAATCGGGATCGAAGACGGCTTCCATCGGGCGGATCTTTTCGAGTGGCTCGCGCACCTGTTCGAGCAGCCCGGGCTCGAGCACGCCGGCCTTGCGCGCGGCCTCGTAAGCGCTGTCCTCGAAAATGTCCCATCCGCCGAACTCGAGATCCCCGAGCCTGGCGAGCGGAACGAAATCCCTGATAAGCGGAGTGCGTCCTTCGCTGCGCTTGCCCAAGCGCACGGTCGCAAGCTGGGTCAGCGATCCGATCGGCGCACCGAGTCCGCGTTTGACGGCTTCGACGCCGGCGATAAACGTTGTGCTGACCGCGCCGAGGCCCGGCAGCAGAACGCCGAGCTTGCCGTCGGCGGGCTCGATTCGGACCGGTGATTTGCTATCCAAACTATCCCTTCCTGAAGCGCGAAGGATAATCGGCGTTGAAGGTCTGCTCGGGATGCATCTTGCGCGCGCGCTCGATCAGTACCTCTTCAGTTTCGGGAATGTTCGGGTCGGGTATACAGCAATCAACCGGGCAGACCGCGGCGCATTGTTCCTGATCGAAGAAGCCGACGCATTCGGTGCACTTGGACGGAACGATGTAATAGATATCTTCCTTGATCGCGGGATTCGAGGCGCCATCGAGTTCCCACTGCGCGCCTCCTTCGTAGATTGCGGTGTTGGGGCACTCGGGCTCGCAAGCGCCGCAGTTGATGCATTCCTCGGTGATCAGCGTGGACATCGTTTCGCTCCCAAACCTTTGGCGGACGCCGCGCGTGCGGCTCCCCGGTAATATCGAACGGCAAGAATATCGGCGCCTCCATATGCGGGCAAGGGCATCATTCAATTCGCCTCGATCGGCGCCATCGCCGCCGTCACGCGCCGCGCCAGTTCGAGGAAGGCGGCGCTCGCCGGATGCGCCGGGCTTTTGATCACGAGCGGCATCCCGTCATCGCCCGCGCCGCGCAACTCCGGATAGATCGGAATCCGCCCAAGCACGCCGATTCCCTCCTGCATCGCAATCGTGTCGCCGCCGCCACGGCCGAACAGTTCGTCGCGCTCGCCGCAATCGGGGCATTCGAAGTGGCTCATGTTCTCGACAACGCCGAGCAGCGGACAATGCACCTGCCGGAACATCTTGACCGCGCGCATCGCGTCGAGCACGGCCACATCCTGCGGCGTGGTGACGATGAGCACGCCGTCGATTGCGACCTGCTGCGCGAGCGTCAGTTGCGCGTCACCGGTTCCGGGAGGCAGATCGACGATCAGGAAATCCTGCGTGCCCCACAGCGTGTCCTTAAGGAACTGCCGCACCGCTCCCATCACCATCGGCCCGCGCCAGATTACGGGCGCCTTCTCGCCGAGGAAGTAACCGATCGAGATCAGCTTCACGCCGTACTTCTCGATCGGGTAGAAGTTCTGCCCGCCCGCCGATTTCGGACGCTCGTCGGCCGTCCCGAACATCATCGGAATCGACGGTCCGTAGATGTCGGCATCGAGCAGCCCGACGGACAAGCCGAGTTGCGCAAGCGCGCAGGCCAGATTTGCCGCGACGGTCGATTTGCCGACCCCTCCCTTTCCGCTCGCGACGGCGACGATATACTTGGTGCCCTCGAGCCGCACCCTCCCGGTTTGCTCGCCGAGTTCGGGATCGATCCGCCGCACCCGCATCTCGACCTTCGCGATGCCGAGGTCGTGGGCGAGCGCATGATGCACCCGCTCGGCGACAGTGCGCATCACCTCGTCGCGCGCGGTCGCCTGCCGCAGCATCACGCTGAACCCGCCGTCGGGAAGCGGGGTCACCTGCTCGACGATTCCGAGCGTGGCGATGTCGGCCGCATAGCCGGGATAAGTCACCCGGCCGATAGCCTCGAAGACCGCCTCGATTGGAACCTGCTTTGCCATTGGGCGATTATCGCAGATCGATTAGATTTACGAAAGTTCGTGTCATCGAGAGTTCACCAATTCTTACCTTTGGCTGCGCCGCCGCGATGGCTTCATTTCGGCGAATTTGGCCGGCCTCATCCATGACCACGAGGCCAATTGCGTAATCGCGATGCGGCTTTTTCTGAGTACGCGATCGCTTCGTTCGATACATTTGCGTCCCGCGCGCGGCGCGCCGCCCAAACCGTCCGCGCACATGATCGCCTGCTAACGCCTCTGCCACGCCAAAAATCCCGCGAGCCTCAACCGACGAAGTGCGCCGACGCGCGAAAACCCCTTCATGCGAGCCGAAGCGTGCGGCCCGGAGCGGTACCGTATGCGCCGCAAGCCCGCGGTTGCGCCGTTCCGCATCGAAATTGCCGGCTCGGTCGCGTCCGCGAATCCGGGCGAGCCTCGTCAAAGCATGGCCATGCCGACCCGCCGCCCGTAGCACGGATTCGATTATTGCGGCTATGTTTCTGGTCCACTCCACACCACAATTCTAAACGAAATTGCGCAGGCGCATAAGGCTGAACAGTTCAGCCATGAACAAACGTGGCTATGATCGCTGCGCCCCCACGCGCCCAGCGGGTTAAGCCCTATAGTTAAAGTAGCGCATTAAATATCACGCGGCCCCTGCGCACCACCCGCGCGCGATTGCAGCGCGGTAGGACCGGAAGCGCCGATTTCTATCTGATGGGTACCCGCAACGCTGTCCATCAGGGCGGGGGCAGTCCCGCGATTGACGCGCGGGCTTCGGACGCGATTTGGGCGACTATTTTCGCGGCGGGGAGGATCTCGCGGACTTGAGTCACCGATTGGCCGGCGTACCATGCGAGGCCGCCGAGGTCGCCTTGCATTTCTTCCGAAGGCGGCGAGACCGAGTAGTCCTCCAGTGGGACTTCGAGGCCGGGGCGGATGAGCTTTGCGCGCGAAGTGCCTTCGACCGGGCGATTGCCCGGCATCGGGCGCCACGCCCGTTCCCATTCCT
>JAJZAG010000175.1 GCA_021799555.1 Deltaproteobacteria bacterium
TTTCGCGTCGTCGCGATTGGCGGTCTCACCTTATTTTCGATCCTCGCAATATCGATCGCAGCCGCCCACGGTATCGGCTACGCGGTTATCGGCGTGATCCTGCTGGCCGCGATGCTCGCCGCACGGATCGCGAGCGGAGCTATCGCGAGCGCCGCAACCGTGACGATCCTGCCGTCGGCGCTCGCCGCGATTTTCATCGTGTACGGCCTTATCTGGCTATGGCACCGCCCGATCCTCGGCGTCCTGTTCACGCTCTGGCTCCCGCTCGCCTTCTTCAGCGCGACTCCGCCCTCCGGCGCTTCCGGGCGGGCGCGGCAATCAGAATAAAACAATCCTCAGATTACACAGATTTCACCGATTCAGAGGCGCCGCGCTCGACAATGTTAGCGGGCGCCGCTGCGGCGGCGCTCGCTCTTGAAAATCTGTCTGCCAATCTGTGGAATCTGCGGTTTCTCCATCTTTTGATCTACAATCTCCGCATGGATATCGCGTGGATTGGAACCGGAATCATGGGCGCGCCGATGGCGCGTCGGCTGATCGCCGCGGGCCATCGCGTCCGCGTCTTTAATCGCTCGCCCGAGAAAGCGCGCGCGCTTGCCGCAGACGGCGCGATCGTCGCGGCCGATCCGGCGCAGGCCGCGTCCGGTGCCGAGTTCGTTTTCATCATGGTGCCCGACACGCCCGACGCTCAGGCGGTGGTCGCGAAAGTCGAACCTGCGCTCGCCTCGGGCCAAATCGTGATCGACATGAGCACGATCGCGCCCGCCGCAGAGCGCGCAATCGCGGCGCGGCTACATCCGCGCGGCGTGGATTATCTGGACGCTCCCGTCTCGGGCGGCGACGTCGGCGCGCGCGACGGCACGTTAACTATCATGGTCGGCGGCGCGGCGGACGCGTTCGCCCGCGCGCGTCCCGTCCTCGAGCATCTGGGTCATCGCGTGACTCTGATGGGACCGTCGGGCGCCGGGCAGTTGACGAAGCTCTGCAATCAGATCGCCGTGGCGCTGACGCTCGAGGCCGCCGCCGAAGCGCTATGTCTGGCCCGCGCGGGAGGACTCGATCCCGGGCGCGTACTTGAGGCGATCGGCGCGGGCGCGGCGGCCTCGTGGCAGTTGAAGTCGCTAGGCCCGAAGATTATTGCGCGCGACTTTACGCCGGGATTCTTCATCAAGCTCATTCGCAAGGATCTGCGCCTCGTCGCCGACGCCGCGCGCGAGGCCGGTATCGCGCTGCCCGGGTTGAGCCTTGCCGCCTCGATGTTCAACACCGCCGCCGCGCTCGGCCACGACCTCGACGGCACCCAGGCGCTCGCGGCGGCACTCGACACTGTTGCCGCCTTGAAGTAGTAGGAATTCATCACCGCGGAACGATTAACCCCGAAACCAGAAACCGCCGAATCGGTTTGGAGGCTACGATGGCAACTGATCATCTTCTGTCTGAATTGAAGGATCGCGTCCTTTACCTGACGCTCAACCGCCCCGACAAACTCAACGCGATGAGCGGCGAGATGATGTCGGCGCTGGTCGAGAACCTCGCGCGCGCCGCGCACGACTCAGGCGTCGGATGCGTTGTGCTGACCGGCGCGGGCCGCGGCTTCTGCGCCGGCGGCGATATTGGCGGGATGCGGGAGCGCAATGAATCCACCGGCCCCGCTCCCACGGTTGAGGAACGCGTCGCCTCCCTGCGCCACGGCGAAGAGGCCTCGCTGATGCTGCACGAGATGCCCAAGCCGACTATCGCCGCGATCAACGGACCTGCGGCGGGCGCGGGACTGAGCCTCGCGATGGCGTGCGATATTCGTGTCGCCGCCGACAACGCCCGGCTTGGCACCGCATTCGCCAAGGTGGGCTTTTCGGGTGATTACGGCGGCACATGGTCGCTCACCCGTCTGGTCGGCTCCGCCAAGGCGCGCGAACTCTATTTCACTGCCGATATTATCGACGCCGCCGAGGCGCTCAGGATCGGCCTGGTAAATCGTGTCGTCCCGGCGGCCACATTCCGCGATGAAGTCACCAAGCTCGCAAAAAAGCTCGGCAACGGACCTTCGATCGCATACGCGTACATGAAGGCGAACCTGAACGAGGCGATCAATCACGACTTCCGCCAACTCCTCGACCGCGAGGCCTGGGGCCAAACCATGACCGGACGCACCGAAGACCATCGCGAGGCCGTCAAAGCCTTCCTCGAAAAGCGCGAGCCAACTTTCAAGGGCCGCTGATGGCGGGCGCCGGTGGCAGCGAGGAAGAAATACTGCTTCAGATCGCGCGAGGACGTGGAGAAATTCTGGCGCTCTGTCCGCGATATCCCCGCGCGCACCCGCCGCTCCAAACGCGCCGAAGAGCGCTACGCGCTCGGCCTCTATCTTTTCGCGCGCGCGACGTATGAGCTGATCGATTTTCCCATGACCGTGGAAGAAGATATGGACGGGACCAGAAGTCCGGACTTCTTCGTCACAGAAGCCGACGCCTGCCCCGTCGGCCTCGAAGTCACCAGAGCCACCACGCAGGCATTACAGCGGAAGATGACGCGCGCCGAAACTTCCGCCGGCAGTCGCGTTACGCCCGTCGATCTGGACGACGGCCTCCTTGTGCGCGAGAGCGAAGACCTGTGGTGCCGGCAGATTGAAGAGGCGGTCAACAAGAAGCTCGCGAAGTTCAACAAGTATCGTCCGGCGCGATCTTATGACCTCCTGGTGTATAACGATGCGTCGTCGATGCTTTGGGATCGCGAGCGGACGCTGGCGAGGTTGAGGCAATGCCTTCGCAATACTCGTACTTCCGCTCCGCTGCTCGGCAAGGTGTCGATCGTCATCTCCCTCGACGTAATCTACGACGTCGACGGCGAGTGCCGAACGCTTCCGTTTGTGAACCTGGAATCGCCCGAGGGCTTTCCCGACCTCGGTAATCGCGTCGAATATGCCGCGCAGAAAGCGGTCCGCGATGAGCTGCACAGAAGCGGCTCGCGATGAGGAAGACGCCGTGGATGTGGCTGCTCGCCGGACCCAACGGCGCCGGCAAAAGCACCACTGGTCGGGAACTGTTAGCTGGTTTCGGAATCGACGAACTGCTCAATCCTGACGAGTTCGCTGCTCGGCTTGGGCACAGCGACGCAATGGGTACGCAGCGGCGTGCCGGAGTTGAGACGATCACGCGCGAGCGGATGCTAATCCAGACCGGCAGATCTTTTGCCCGCGAAACTACGCTCGCTGGCCGAACGGTTCTCGCGACGATAGCCCGCGCTCAAAGGTTAGGCTACCGGATCGGACTCATTTATATCGGCCTCGAAAACGTCGAGCTGGCGATACGCCGCGTGCGCGTCCGCGTAGCGAAGGGTGGCCACGACGTACCGGAGGCGGACATTCGGCGCAGATACATGCGCAGCCTTCAGAATCTTAAGCGGGCTGTGCTCCAAGCCGACCAGTCGCACATCCTTGACAATTCCTCGACGCGACATCCCGCAATCCGACTGATGGAGTTGCGCGCCGGAAAGATCGTATACCAGCGTGAGAGACTGCCGCGATGGTTACGGCGGGCTTTGATTTCGAGCTCATCCGAACGACCCCCCCAAACGGAGGTAAGCCCACATGGATTTCCACACAATCATTTATGAAGCGCGCGACGCGATCGCGAAGATCACCCTCAACCGGCCCGAGCGCATGAACGGCTACAGCGAGCCGCTGCTCAAGGAATTGATGGCCGCGATCGATTCCGCGCGACTCGACGACGCGATTCGCGTGCTGATCATCACCGGCACCGGCCGCGCTTTCTGCGCCGGCGGCGATATCAGCGGCGCGCCCGATACCCGCTCGAGCTTCCACGGTCATCCGATGCGCCATCTGCTTGAAATGCGCGAAGGGTTCCATCAGCTTGTCCTGTCGCTCAACCGCTTCGACAAACCCGTAATCGCCGCAGTCAACGGCGCCGCCGTCGCGGGCGGATTAACGCTCGCGCTGTGCTGCGACTTCCGGATCGCATCGGACCAGGCGCGGATCGGCGACACCGCGCTCAAGTTCGGGCTGCTGTGCGACGAAGGCGGCGCCTACTTCTTCCCGCGTTTCATGGGGATGGATCGCGCGCTCAAGATGACGATGCTGGCCGAGGTCTATGACGCCAAAACCGCGCTCGAACTCGGACTCGTCACCGAAGTCGTGCCGCACGCGAACCTTGAAGCGCGCACGATGGAACTCGCGCGTCAACTCGCCGACGGACCGCCGCTCGCGATCCGGATGGCGAAGCGCATGATGTACAAGCAGCAGGAGATGACGCTGGCCAACGCGCTCGAAGACGCCGCGCTCTCCGTGATGATCACGAACCCGTCCGAAGACGTCCGCGAAGGCACCGCAGCCTTCCGCGCCAAGCGCAAACCGGTCTTCAAAGGAAAGTAAGAGAAACCTAACCGCAGATTTCACAGATTTCCGGACAGATTTTAAGAGCGGACGCCGCTTCGGCGGCGTCCGCTTTTATTAATCAGTGAAATCTGCGAAATCTGCGGTTACTCTTTTATTTCTCTTTTGTAGGAGACACCTCGTCATGCCGATGAAGAAAACCGCAATCGACAAGCTGCTCAAAGAACCGCAAATCGCCGTCGTCGCCGCGACCGCCCCCGACGGAGCGCCGCACGCCGTGCCGACCTGGTACGAATATCGCGCCGGCGAGGTCGTGTTTCACACCGCCAAAAGCGCGTTCAAATACAAATGCCTCGCCCATGACCCGCGTATCACTCTCGTCGTAGATACGCGCAAAGCGCCGTACAAGTGCGTGGTCCTGAAGGGCCGCGTCACGATGACCGAGGCCAAAGATGACGCGCGCCTCAAACGGATGGCGGTCCACTACCTCGGCAAGAGGAACGGCGAGCGCTACGCCAAAACGATGGGCGGCAGCCCGGTCGTGATAGTGCGCTTCAAGCCCGACCGCGTCATCTCCTGGGACTATTCGCAGGAACGCCCGTAATCGGCGCCGGCAGCCTTCGCTTCCGGCCTGAAGTTCGCGATCCGTGCGCGCAGGCCCGTTTGACGTAATTACGTTTCGTGTATACAATAGATTTCGAGTGGGATGATGCGAAGGCCGCGTCGAATCTCGCCAAGCACGGAATCGATTTCGACGATTCGATCAGAATCTTCGCTCGGCCGATCCTCGAGTGGCGCGACGAGCGGCGCGACTATGGCGAAGAAAGAATGATGGCCGTCGGAATCGCGCACACGGTGATCACGGTCGTTTACACCAAACGCGGTGAAGCGAGAAGAATCATCTCCGCGCGGAGGTCAAACAGCTATGAACGTCAGGCGTACTTTCGCCGATACCCGCTCGCTGGCTCGTCATCGCGGCAAGACTGGCTGGGCGCGCGTCGCCGCGCTCACCGATCGCGATATCGAAGAGGCTGTGGCGTCCGATCCCGACGCTCCTCCAATCACGGACGAGCAGTGGTTTCGCAACGCGACGCTCGTGATGCCCGAGCGCAAAGTGCCCGTCTCGATTCGGATCGATCGCGAGATCCTCGAATGGTTCAAACGCCAGGGCCGCGGCTATCAGTCGCGGATGCATGCCGTTCTGGCCGCCTACTACCGCGCTCATTCGACCCGCGAGCACGCTCGAAAGAGCCGATCCGAGCGCAACACTCCGCGCCGTCGCGCTCGCAAGCGCTCCGCAAAGTGAAATCGCCCAAACGGTTGGCCTGACTTGCTATCGACATTCTGAGGTGAGCCGCTGATGCTCCACACACCCATCTGTGATCTCTTCAAAATCGAGCTGCCAATCGTCTCCGCGGGGATGGGCGGGATTGCGCACGCGCGCCTGGCCGCCGCCGTCTCGGAGGCGGGCGGGCTCGGCACGATCGCGCTGGCGGGTTTCACGCTCGAGGCGATGGCTTCGGAAATTGCGCTTGCGCGCTCGCTGACCCAGAAGCCGCTCGCCGTCAATCTGCTGATTCCATTCCTGCGCCCCGAGTCATATGAATTGCTCGCCCGCGAACGGGTCGAAGCCGTCACGCTTTTCTGGGGCGATCCCGTCGAGCAAATTCCCGCAGCGAAGAAATGCGGCCTGACCGTCGTATGGCAGTGCGGCTCCGCCGACGAAGCCGCGCGCGCGAAGGCCGCAGGCGCGGACGCGATTATCGCCCAAGGCTTCGAGGCCGGAGGCCACGTCCGCGGTATCGTCACCACGGTTGCGTTGGTTCCAGAAGTCCGCGATGCGATTGGCAATCTGCCGATGCTCGCCGCCGGGGGACTCGCCGACGGACGCGGGCTAGCCGCCGCACTCGCGCTCGGAGCCGACGGCGCCGTTTTCGGCACCCGCTTCATCGCCTCGCACGAATGCGCTGCCCATCCCGATTACAAGCGCCGCATCCTCACGGCGCACGCGTCCGAAACGATCCACACCAAGCTTTACGACCTAGGCTGGCCCGACGCGGCCCATCGCGTTCTGCGCACGCGCCTCGTCGAGGAATGGGAACGGGCGGGGCGCCCGATGCCGGGCAATCGCCCGGGCGAAGGCACTTCGCGCGCAAAGCTCATCCGCCCCGGCCTCGAAGTCCCACTGGAGGACTACTCGGTCTCGCCGCCTTCGGAAGAAATGCAAGGCGATCTCGGCGGCCTCGCATGGTACGCCGGCCAATCGGTAACCCAAGTCCGGCAGATAATGCCCGCCGCGCACATAGTCCACCAAATAGCCGCCGAGGCCGCCGCCGCCGCGGCGGCCTTGCAGCGGTTCGCCGCGCGCTAGCGCAAGTCCGGCCGACGGCTTGGCTCCTCCGGCCGGGACGCTGCTTTCCTTTCCCTCGCAGGTTTGCCTCTTGATTGACCGAACTCCCGGGAAATTTGGCTCTAAGTGGGTAGTGGGAATATCTCTCAGTTCTAGTGCGTAGAGGCCGTAACCTCTGCGGGCGAAAGCCTCAGTGCTGGGCGAGAATTTTTGTCGAACGTTATTGGCGGCACGAGCGCAACGATGCGAGGAGCCGATCCGCTCGATAGGCCTCGGCCCTGCTCGGGGCCGCCGGAATCGGGGAACAGCGTTGCTATCAATGCGGAGTGCGACAGGTGATCGTCGCGCGGGCCAGGTATGCATCGTCGGGATATGCCCATGTCGAACATTCTTCTCGTGCGCCGAGTCGAGCGACACCTGCCTCAGCGGAAACGCCCGGTCGATGAGCCTTGGTTCGTCAGACATTTCATTCCTTTGATCTGCTCTCAGTCCAGATTTGCTTCGTTGAACCTTTGGAACGCGGGGCCGACCCGATCGAAGTCTTTCTGCAGGTTGAGTTTGAACACGTTATCTACGACAGCCAGAACGTCCATCAAGCCTCCCGGCGCCGCTGATAGGAAAGTTTCGGCGAGTCCCTGATCCCGCTCGGGCGGTGTGGATGGTTTGCAATCCGGGAGAGGCTTCTCCTCGCCGCCGAGATAATAGCGGATTGTTATCGGTGACGAGTGGACGAACCACGACAACTGTCGATATTGGAGACCGTAAACGCGGGTGGAGCCAGCCTCGTTCGCTAGCTTCTCGATATTGCTTTCGCTGCTCCACCAATTACGCCACGACGCGTCGATGTCGTTGCTCGAAAGCAATCCTCTCAGTACTGCGTCCGCTTGAGCGCGAGTTTCTTCGTCGCCGTTAAGCTGGAGGTTTTTCATGAGCTTGATCCGGTCTCGCTCTGCTCCGCGAAGAAACAGCTTGCCGGCGGTCTCGGGGACTTTGTCCAACCACCTCGCTTGAAAGGAGAGTTCCAGCAGCGTTCTCGCAACCGAAGCTGCGTCTTGCCAGAAACCCTTGCGGTACAGGAGCAGAGCCGCTTGGTAGGATTTGTAGCCCTTGGCGAACATATAGAGTGCTACAAGCTTTGGGGGTGTATCTGGTCCGTGACGTGTCAGGTCCTTGCGGATCTTTTCGGCAAGCTGTCGCACCTGCTCACATAGCTGACGCAGTTCGTGGGTCATGATTCTCCGCGCT
>JAJZAG010000176.1 GCA_021799555.1 Deltaproteobacteria bacterium
GCACGTTCGATACGCGATCTTTGCCAAGAGTTTCAATGAGTTACGACAGCCGTGCCCATCTCTTGGGCAGTCCGGAAAAACCCGTAACGAACCGATCGAATGCGCCCTGCGGCTTCATCTTGTGAGCGCCCCTAATCAGGCCGGCGACGACGCCCTGATGTCGGTCACGCCGATCGACGGGCGCTACCGGGCACGCACTGCTGCGCTGCAAGCCTACTTCAGCGAGTTCGCGCTGATTCGATACCGCGTGCGGGTCGAGATCGAGTGGTACCTGTCGATAGCGGGTAACCCGGAGTTCGCGCCGCTCGGGCGGATCTCGCCGGCGCTTGCGGCGCGGCTGCGCGAGATCCATGAGCGCTTCTCGATCGCGGACGCCAGGCGCGTCAAGCAGATCGAGGCCGAGACGAATCACGACGTCAAGGCGGTCGAGTACTTCGTAAAGGAACGGATCGCAGCTATCGACGCGAAGCTGCCGGTCGAGATCGTCCACTTCGCATGCACGAGCGAGGATATCAACAACCTCGCCTATGCGCTGATTTTGAAGGAGTTCGGCGCGCGCGAGATGATCCCGCGGGTCGAGAAGGCAATCGCCGCGATCACTGCGATAGCGCATCGCTATAAGTCGCTCGCGATGCTTGCGCGCACGCACGGACAGGAAGCCTCGCCGACCACGCTCGGCAAAGAGATGGCAATTTTCGCGGCGCGCCTCGAGCGCCAGCTCGGACAGCTCCGCGAGCAGGAATATCTGGGCAAGTTCAATGGCGCCGTCGGCAACTTCAACGCACATCATTTCGCGGCGCCCGCGCTCGACTGGATCGAACATTCGCGCCGCTTCGTCGAAGCGCAAGGACTCGTCTGGAATCCACTCACGACGCAGATCGAGAGCCACGACTATATCGCCGAGATCTTCGCCGTGATGGTCAGGATCGACACGATCCTGCTCGGCTTCTGCCGCGATATGTGGAGCTACATCTCGATCGGCTATTTAGCGCAGCGCGCGGTCAAGGGAGAAACCGGCAGCTCGACGATGCCGCACAAGATCAACCCGATCGACTTCGAGAATTGCGAAGGCAACCTGGGTATCGCAAGCGCGCTGTTCGAGCATCTCGGAACCAAACTGCCGATCTCGCGATGGCAGCGCGATCTGACCGATTCGACGGCGCTGCGCGCGATCGGCACGGCGTTCGGCCATGTGGCCGTGGCGCTCGCCGCGCTCGAGCGCGGGCTTGCTCGAGTCGAGGTGAATGAACGCCGAATCGCCGAAGACCTCGACGCCGAACAGGCTTGGGAAGTCGTCGCCGAGGCGATTCAAACCCTGATGCGCGCGCGTGGAATGCCGCGTCCTTACGAAACCCTCAAGGAGCTGACGCGCGGGCGCGCGGTCAACCGCAAGCTGATCGAAGAATTCATCGCCGCGCTCCCGCTCGACGACTCCGCCCGCGCGGCACTGCGCGGGCTATCGCCGCGCAGCTACGTCGGCCTCGCCGCCGAACTGGTCGAGCGCTTCGCGCCGGCGCCGGACGGCGCTCGGCCGAAGGCGGGTGCGCGATGACTACGCGATCGCCGCGGCGCGAGGCTGTGAATTCAAGATTGAATTTGTGGATAGATCGCAGGCGCTCGAAGTTGTCCGCCGCGCGCGGGTCGGATAGTTGAAAGACCAAGGTTACATCGCGAATTCTTAAACCATGGGAGACAGGAATTTGGAAGCCATCCCTGAACGCAAGGAACAGTTTTACGAGGGCAAGGCGAAGAAGCTCTACGCGACGTCGAATCCCGACCTGATCATCCAGTATTTCAAGGACGACGCGACCGCCTTCAATGCGAAGAAGCGCGGCACGATCGAAGACAAGGGTGTGATGAACAACCGGATGTCCGAGTTGTTCTTCACGATGCTCGAGCAGCACGGCGTCAAGACCCATTTCGTGCGCCGGATCGACGACCGCCAGATGTTGTGCAAGCGGCTCGATATCGTGCCGGTCGAAACGGTCGTGCGCAATATCGTGGCCGGATCGCTCGCCAAGCGATTGGGCCGCCAGGAAGGCGAAACGCTCAAGCATCCGTTTGTCGAGTTTTACTACAAATCCGATCCGCTCGACGATCCGCTGATCTATCCCGAGCACGCAGTCGCGTTCGGATGGGCGACCGAAGCCGAGCTTGCGGAAATCAGAAAGATGGCGTTGCGCGTCAACGAACTGCTCACCGGTTTCCTCGACAAACGCGGCGT
Organism: Deltaproteobacteria bacterium; assembly: GCA_021799555.1. Classification (GTDB taxonomy): domain Bacteria; phylum Desulfobacterota; class Binatia; order Binatales; family Binataceae; genus JBARDN01. Next base: position 2,225 of record JAJZAG010000176.1, read on the forward strand.
GCTTCTGGTCGATTTCAAGCTCGAATTCGGGCGGCATCACGGCGAGATTCTGCTCGGCGACGAAATCTGTCCCGATACCTGCCGCTTCTGGGACAAGGAGACGCGCCAGAAGCTCGACAAGGATCGCTTTCGCCGCGACCTGGGCGGAGTCGAAGAGGCCTATCACGAAATGCTCCGCCGGGTGGAAGGATGATCGAACCGGTTGTCACGGCCGATGATGGTTCTCCTTCCCGTGCGGGAAGAGGTCGGGGGTTAGGTCGAGTTAGAGCGCCGCATCGGGGAATCGCTTGCAGGTAAAGGTCTTCATTACGCCGCGCAAGGGAATCCTCGATCCGCAGGGCCGCGTCGTCGAACAATCGCTGCGCACGCTTGGATTCAAGGATGTGACCGACGTCAAGGTTGGAAAGTACATCGTGCTGAACGTCGCCGCGCCGAGCGTTGCCGCCGCGCGTGAGGAAACCAAGAGGATGTGCGAGCGGCTGCTCGCGAATCCGAATATCGAGGACTTCAGCTTCGAGGTCGAAGGCGAATGAAGTGGGGCGTCGTCAGATTCCCCGGTTCGCTCGACGACAATGACGCCCTCTATGCTCTGGCCGAAGTGATGGAGCAAGAGGCGGCGCTTCTGTGGCACAAGGACACTTCGCTCGCGGGAGCGGAGTGCGTGCTGCTGCCCGGAGGATTCAGCTACGGCGACTATCTGCGCACCGGCGCGATCGCGCGATTTTCGCCGATCATGAAGAGCGTCGAGAAATTTGCCGCCGACGGCGGCTTGGTGATCGGCACCTGCAACGGCTTTCAGATCCTGTGTGAAGCGCATCTGTTGCCCGGAGCGCTGACTCGTAATCGTTCTCTCGCCTTTATCTGCGAGCGCGTTCACGTCCGCGTCGAAAATGAGCGCACGCCGTTTACCCGGGCGATGCGCCGCGGCGATGTATTGAAGCTGCCGATCAAGCATGGCGAGGGCCTCTACGTGGCCCCTGAAACCGAACTGCTCCAGATGGAGGAGCGCGGCCAGATTATCCTGCGCTACTGCGACGCTGACGGAGCGGAGAGCGAGGCCGCCAATCCCAACGGCTCGATGCGAGCGATCGCGGGCGTCGCCAATGAGCGCTTCAATGTCTTCGGCCTGATGCCGCATCCGGAGCACGCCGTCGAGGCGATGCTCGGCGGAACGGACGGCCGCAAAATTTTCGAATCGATCGCCGGGCGCGCATGAGCAAGCCAATCGCACTCCCCGGCGAGCCCCGAGTCGATCTCGAACAGGCGCGCGCGCACGGGCTTTCGCCCGGCGAATTCGAGCGCCTCGAAAAGATCCTGGGCCGCACCGCGACCTTCACCGAACTCGGCGTCTTCTCGGTGATGTGGTCGGAGCATTGCTCGTACAAATCGTCGCGCAAGTATCTGCGCACGTTGCCGCAGAAGAGCGAGCTGGTGATGCAAGGCGGACCGGGTGAAAACGCAGGCGCGATCGACGTCGGCGACGGATGGGTCGCCGTATTCAAAATCGAAAGCCATAACCATCCCTCGTACGTCGAGCCTTACCAGGGCGCGGCCACCGGAGTCGGCGGAATCCTGCGCGACATTTTCACGATGGGCGCGCGTCCAATCGCCTCGATGAACTCGCTCAAGTTCGGATCGTTCGATCATCCGCGCACTCGCTATCTGCTCGGCGGCGTGGTCGGCGGAATCGGCGGCTATGGCAATTGTGTTGGCGTGCCAACGGTCGCGGGCGAGGTGATGTTCGACGCGGCGTACAACGGCAATATCCTCGTCAACGCTTTCTCGCTCGGGATGGCGCGCAAGGGCGAGTTGTGGAGCGCTCGCGCCCGGGGCGCCGGCAACCCCGTCCTCTACGTCGGATCGGCGACCGGACGCGACGGGATTCATGGCGCTTCGCTGCTCGCCTCGGCGGAGTTCGACGCTGAAAGCGAGTCCAAGCGCCCGACCGTGCAGGTCGGCGATCCGTTTACCGAGAAGCTGCTGATCGAAGCGTGCCTTGAAGCCGGCAAAACCGGTGCGATTGTCGCCATTCAGGATATGGGCGCGGCGGGTCTTACCTCGTCGTCATCGGAGATGGCGGCGCGCGGCGCCTTAGGCATCGAGCTCGATCTCGACAAGGTGCCGCTGCGCGAAGCGAACCTGACGCCGTACGAAATTCTGCTTTCGGAATCGCAGGAGCGGATGCTGATCGTGGCCGAACGCGGACGCGAAGCCGAGCTGCAGGCGATATTCGAAAAATGGGATTTGCATGCGGTCGTGATCGGCGAGATAACCGGCGACCGGCGATGGCGTGCGCGATGGCGCGGCAATGTCGTCGCGGACATCCCGGTGGGTGCGCTCGCCGATGACGCTCCCGTTTACGATCGGCCCGCCGCGGCGCCGCGGAAGTCCGCGGCCGCACGTGCGACCGTCCGTCGCGAAGCTCCACCGCCTGCGGTTGCGCTGCGCGCGATACTCGCGAATCCGAACGTCGCTTCGAAGCGATGGGTTTTTCGTCAATACGATTCAATCGTACAGAGCAACACCGTCGAAGGCCCGGGTGGCGACGCCGCCGTACTGCGCATCAAGGGCTCGCGCCGCGGGCTTGCGCTGTCCGTCGATTCCAACCCCCGCGCGTGCGCGCTCGATCCGTACGCCGGCATGATCGCGACGGTTATCGAGGCGGCACGCAACGTCGCGTGCGCGGGCGCGCGCCCGGTCGGAATCACCAATTGCCTCAATTACGGAAACCCCGAGCGCCCCGAAATAATGTGGCAGTTCGCCGAGGGCGTGCGCGGCCTCGGTGACGCCGCTCGCGCGATCGGCGCTCCGGTCGTGAGCGGCAATGTCAGCTTCTACAACGAAACTGAAGGCCGCGCGATCATGCCCACGCCTACGATCGCGATACTGGGCCTGCTCGCCGACGTCGCGCGCCGCGTTCCGTCGCATTTCCAACGCCCGGGCGACGCGATTATGATCGTCCGAACCGCGCCGCCCGTGCTTGCGGCGGCCGAGTACGATGCCATGTACGGCGGCGGCGAGGGCGGCCTCAGGGAAATCGATCTCGCGCGCGAAAGCGCTCTGCTCGAGACCCTGGTTGTTTGCGCTGAGCAGGGGTTGATAAGATCATGTCACGACGTATCTGATGGCGGCCTCGCAATCGCACTCGCCGAGGCATGCTTCAATCCCGAGGCGAGGCTGGGCGCCGAGGTTGACCTTGCGGCGCACGGCTTGGCTGATCCGGTGGAATTATTCGGCGAAGGTCCTTCGACGGTCGTGATCTCGGTGGCGTCGAAAGATACCGAGGCGCTGATGAGAACCTTTGCGGCTCGAAACTTACCCGTGTATCCGGCGGGACGCGTGCTTGAAGCGCCACGATTCGCCTTGGCGCCCGAGATCGACGAAAACATCAACGAGCTGTACGAAATCTACGAAACCGCACTTCCCGGGAGGCTTTCAAGCCATGACTGACGACGGCGGAGTGATTGTCGAGGAATCCAACCTCGACGCCTTTCACGAGGAGTGCGGCGTCTTCGGCGTGTACGGCCATCCTGAGGCCGCCAATCTGGCCTACCTCGGGCTCTATGCGCTCCAGCATCGGGGGCAGGAATCGGCGGGGATTGTCTCGTCCAACGGCAAGGCGCTTATCTCTCATCGCGGGATGGGCCTGGTCGCCGACATTTTCAATTCCGACATTATTGGACGGCTCGAAGGCACCAGCGCGATCGGCCATAACCGCTACTCAACGACCGGTTCGACTTCGCTCAAGAACTGTCAGCCGATCGTGGTCGAGTACGGCAAGGGAGGCCTTGCGCTGGCGCATAACGGCAATCTCGTCAATTTTCAAGAAATGCGCGAACGGCTCGAAGCCGGCGGCACGATCTTCTATTCATCGTCGGATAGCGAGATCGTTATTCATTTGATCGCGGCGTCGCGCGCGCCGTCGCTGCCGGAAAAACTGGTCGAGGCGCTCGCCCAGGTGCGCGGCGCCTACTCGCTCGTGCTGCTCACCGAAACCTGCCTGATCGCGGTGCGCGATCCGCACGGATTCCGTCCGCTGGTGCTGGGCGAACTCAACGGCGCGAAAATCATCACCTCGGAGACCTGCGCGCTCGATCTCGTCCGCGCCGACTATATCCGCGAGATCGAACCGGGCGAGATGGTGATAATCGACGAGAACGGCTTACGCTCGATTCGGTCGCTGGCGCCGATGGCGCCGAAGCGCTGCATCTTCGAGTACGTTTATTTCGCGCGGCCCGACAGCCTCCTGTACGGCCGCAACGTCTATTCGGTTCGCAAGCAGCAGGGGCGGGCGCTGGCGCGCGAATGCCCGGCGGATGCCGACCTGGTCGTGCCAGTGCCCGACTCGGGCAACGCGGCGGCGCTCGGCTTCGCCGAAGAGTCGAAGATCCCGTTCGAAATGGCGTTGGTGCGAAGCCACTATGTCGGGCGCACGTTTATCGAGCCGCGCCAGTCGATCCGGCACTTCGGGGTCAAAATCAAGTTCAACCCGGTCGCCGAATTACTGCGCGGCAGGCGGATCGTGCTGATCGAGGACTCGCTGGTGCGCGGCACCACGCTGCGCAAGGTGATCCCGATGCTGCGCCAGGCAGGTGCGCGCGAGGTGCACATGCGAATCGCGGCGCCGCCTACCACCAACTCATGCTTTTACGGAATCGACACGCCGACCCGCGAAGAGCTGCTCGCGTCGTCGCACTCGGTCGAGGAGATTCGCCGTTGGATCGGCGCGGATTCGTTGGGCTATCTGAGTTGGGACGGTCTATATTCTTTTCTGAACAACGGTAACCGCGAAGGCTTCTGCGACGCGTGCTTCACGGGAAAATATCCGATCGCGATTCCGGCCGGCGGCAGCCCTCATCAGTTGCACCTGTTCGACGCCGCCGAACGCACCGAATTTCCAGACGCGTCCCGCCGCTGAATCGTCTTCAGCCCGCGCGCTCGCGCAGATTGAGCCATCTCAGGATCGCGAAGATCGCCAGCGCCACCAGCACGACGATCGCGGCGACCGGCTGCGCGGCGTTGAGCCCGTAACCCTCGAAGCGATCGTAAATCAGCACCGGCGCCGTCATCGGATAGTACGCCAGCACGACGACCGCTCCGAATTCGCTGAGCGCCCGCGCCCACATCATCACCGCCCCCGAAACGATCGCGGGCCGCGCCAGCGGCATCGTGATGCCGAAAAAGACTCCCCACGGACCGCGCCCGAGTGTGCGCGCGACTCCTTCGAGCCGCGGATCGACGGCGCGAAAACCGTCGCGCGCGGCGTTAATCAGAAACGGCGCCGACACAAACAGCATCGCGATTACGATTCCCGCCGTCGCGCCCGCGAAATGTATTCCGAGCGCGGAAAATGCGTGCCCGACGAAAAATCCCCGCCCAAATACGAACAACAGCGCGATTCCGGCGATCGGATGCGGTATCACGACCGGCAAATCGATCAATCCCTCGACGATCGCCTTTCCCACAAAATTGTGCCGCGCCAGCACAAAGCCGAGCGGCAAGCCGACTATCGCCCCGAGCACCGTGGCCCAAGTCGCGGCGGCAACGCTGATCCCAATCGCGTCAAGCACCGCGCGGTCGCAGAGGGAATTGAGCAACCCCCGGGGATCGCTCGTAACGACCAGTTTCACCAACGGCCCGACCAGGAACATCAGCGCGATTCCCGCGCCGATCGAAAAAATCGCCGCGCGGCTGTCCGT
>JAJZAG010000177.1 GCA_021799555.1 Deltaproteobacteria bacterium
CATAGCGCGTTGCTGCCGGCAAATCGGCACCGTCCAATGCCCGCGCGGTCGTTGACAAAAAGAGCAGTGCCCTCATCCCAAAGAAGCTCGGCGGCATCGCGGCCAGCAGCATGTTGGCCTGGCAACTGCCACTAATACTGCCATCGATTGTATGAGCCAGACAAAGCGGGCTCCCAGCTTGCTTCGCTAAATGGCTGATGCAAATGGGAAATTGATGGTTGCGGGGGAAGGATTTGAACCTTCGACCTCCGGGTTATGAGCCCGGCGAGCTACCAGACTGCTCCACCCCGCCCGCGCATTGTATTGGGCTTGCGCGGAGCGGGTCAACTCAGCGGGAAAATTTAGCCGCGCGATCAAGTGGACTAGGGGCTCCGAGCCAATCGCGCGCCTCGCGCTCAACCCGCGAGAATGCGGATATTGCAGTGGCGATGAATTTTCCCGAACTCGATAATTTCCTTCTCGGCCGGTGACGCGTCCGGCTTCGAGTCAGTCAGCATCAGTTGCTTCGCAACCGCGCTGTCGATTCCGTCCGCTTCGATATCGAGGTTGTGATCGTCACAGATAATAAAAGCCATCAGGGAAAACTCCTTCAAACGCATGAGCCTACCCGACCGCTCCAGGCGAGTCATTATCGCCGCAAACGCAGTGGACCGTTGCGCTCCCTTGCGGACCCGATAATCTCCGGAGCTGATTGCGCCGCAGCGGAAATGGACGCGATCCGCAAGTCGTCCGCGCTGCAATTCGGCGCGCTACGCTATTGCGGGCGGGGCGAGTAGATACCGGCGAAGCCGGGCGGCCGCCATCCGTGGTTGGCGCATCCGACGCACACCACGAATTGTTTGCGGCGGCCGTCCTCGAGGCCCGTCAGCGCGACCGCGCTTTCGGTTGAAACTTTTTTGCCGCAGGCCGAGCACGTCGCGACCAGCGCCTTGTTCTCCTTGGCCTTCTCACTCGGCATTGGCGGACCTCGAAGCTGGAAGTTTTCCGGCGCTCACTCGGGGAAAACTGCCCGCGCGTTGCCGCCGAGCAGCTTGTGGCGCCGCTCCGGACTCAGCGCCGCGACGCTCTCTCGGATCAGCCGCGCCGCCTCAAGGGTCGAGTCGATATGCGGATAGTCGGATCCCCACAGCACCCGATCTTCGCCGAGCAAATCCATCGTCGCACCGATCGTGCGCTCCTCAGGCTCCGCGACCACCCAGATGTTGCGCCGGAAGTAATCTGACGGCTTCAGCTTGGTCGGAAACGTCCATCCAAGATGCTCGTACTTCTCGTCCATCCGGTCCATGATATACGGAGCCCACCCGCAGCCGGCTTCGACGCACAGCACTTTGAGCCGCGGATAGCGGTCAAACAGCGCGTCGGCAACCATCGTCATCGCGGCGGGCACCACCTGAGCAAATCCGCCCAGCGCAAAGCCGTACACGGCGCGAAATTCGCCGGGCTGATAGAATTGGCCGATTATTCCCGGGGCGCGGTTGAAACGCACGATCACGTGCAGGCACACTGGAATTCCGGCCGCTTCGCACTCACTCCATATCGGATCGAAATCCGGATGCGAAAAACGCCGTCCGCCAATTGTCTCCGGCGCAAGAAAGATTCCTTTGAATCCCAGCTTTAAGCATCGCCTGAGCTCCGCAAGCGCGGACACCGGCTCCTGAAGCGCGATGTGCGCGATCGGGATCACGCGCCCCGGCGCTCCGGATGCAAAATCCTTCAGCCAGTTGTTGTAGGCTCGCGTATATGCCGCCGCGAGCGCGTCATCTGGCGTATCCCACAGGATTCCGACGGTGGGAAACAATACTCCCGCGCTGACGCCCCATTCGTCGAGCATCCGGATCCGCTCGGCCGGCAAGTATGACGCGGGCGGGCATCCGTCGAGATATTTCTTCTCCCCCGGCACGAACAGCGACTGGCGCGGCAGATTCGCCCCGCCCAGTCCCGCGAGCATCCCCTTGAGCAGCGGCTGATTATCGATCATCAGGATTTCGAGCCCATCGGTCGGATCGGTCTCAATCCGGATCGCGCGGTCGCGGAAGCGTGGCTCGATATAATTCTGCCAAAGATCGGGCGGCTCCATCACGTGCGAGTCGCAATCGACGACGTATTCCCGGCTGGTTTCCATAGCTCTTAACCTAACACACGGTAGGACGACGGGTGAACAGTTATCTCTCGGAAGACCTTTGTGTATCTGGTTGCAGTTTCGAAAGGGCTCGATTTCTCACCACGGCGCGCCGCGTGCCGCATGCGGCAGGGCTAACGTCGCGAGGAATCTCGCCCTCGGCGCCTGCACAATGCTCCGGTCGAGTTATGCGAAAGTCAACTCAGGGGCCGAGCGCCTGCCCGATCGCGATTCCAATCACCAGAACGACACCGATAATTATCGCGGCGGCGATAAGCGTGCCGCATCCGTGCGCCGCCGCCTGCTGCTGGTCGCTGAGCGGATTCTCGACGTGCGCCGTATGAACGCCGCTGTGATAGCCGTTTTGCGAGGTGTAGTAGATTCCGGTGCCCGGTATTCCAACGGTCTTGCGAATTCCTCGCGAGCCGATCGTCATGTGCGCCCCGCGCATCCCAAGGGTCAGACTCGGCCCGGATTTCGACACGTTGACCGAGAGCCCGGGAAAAATTCGCATCCGCCGGTAGAACCTGAAATTTCCCATCTACCCCCCTTTCCTCTCGGCGCGCGCCGCGTTCACCTGTCAGCGCCGGAGGCGGAAGAATTCGCGCAGTATCTCCGCGCATTCGTCTTCCATCACACCGCCGTGTACTTCGAGCCGATGATTGAGCCGGCCGTCGCGGCCAATATCGTACACCGAGCCGAGCGCGCCGGCCTTCCCGTCGCGGGTGCCATACACGATTTTCGAGATCCGCGCCGCGATCATCGCGCCGACGCACATCACGCAAGGTTCAAGCGTGACGTAAAGAGATATTTCCGTCAGCCGGTACGCGCCAAGCGCGCGCGCGGCCTCGCGCACCACGATAATCTCGGCGTGCGCGGTCGGATCAACCTCCGAAATCGGGCGGTTATGGCCCGACGCCACAATCACCCCCGCGCGAACCGCGATCGCACCGACCGGAACCTCCCCCGCCGCCGCCGCGGCGCGCGCTTGCTCGATCGCTATCCCCATCAGCGCTCGATCCTCGGCGCTACCTTGCATGACCGTGTCGGCGACGCTCATTCACTTAACCGATTTAAGGTTCAACCCCAACTTATAGCAGATTGACATTGAGCCTCCGCGCAACCAAGATCACGCGAGAGGAGCGGATACATGAAAAAGCACATTGGAATTGCCGCACTCGCCGCAGTTGTGTTCGCCTCCAGCGCGCTCGCTGCCGTCACTGTCAAGAATAATTCCGAAGGCGCGCGCGAGGCTGCGCTCACTCACAAAATGTTCGACCATCCGCTCACCAACGTCGTTCCGGTCAAAGACGTTCGTGTGGTTATCAGCACGGATCAAATCATGCACTCGTGCTGCATGCCGCCGAGCCTCGTCGTCGCGGGCGACGTAGTCAATATCGACTCCCATCCGATCAACTACGTCAAGCTCATCTTCAGCTTCGAAGATAAACGCGGCAAAGTCGTCCACGCGGAAACCATCTACAACTCGCAAGCGGTAAGCATGGGCGAAGACGCCGAGGTGAGCCGGATGCTGAACGAGAAGCCGCACTTCGATCCGCTTAAGCCGGGCGCCAAAGATACTTTTTCGTTTTCGATCCCGATGCCGCTGCTGCCGCGATTCAGCAAGGTTGAGCTATTCCCCGAGGTCGTCTCCGAGTAGCTCGCGGCCCGCGGAACCACTGGCGCGCGAATCGCGGCGATGGGATCATCTTCATATGGCGGCATTGCGTGAGATCTTCCCGCTCGAGCTCAGAGAGCGCCTTCGACGCGGCGATTCGGTCTGCATCCTCGACGTGCGCGAGCGCGCCGAGATCGAAATCGCGGCTCTTCCCGGCGTTACCCATATTCCGATGAATGACATACCCGAGCGGATCGGCGAGCTCGACCCGACGCGCGAGACGATCGTCGTTTGCCATCATGGGATACGCAGCGCGCAGGTCGCGATATATCTTGCGCGCAGCGGTTTCGAGCAGGTGGTGAATCTTGCCGGCGGGATCAATGCCTGGTCGCTCGAGGCCGATCCGACGGTCCCGCGCTATTGATGGCGCTCTACTAACCGGCGCCGAAAAGGGCAATAATCCGCCCATGAATGGAAGTCACGCATGACTTTCCTCGCAGCCGCAATCCAGATGGCGGCGGCTTCCGACAAGGCCGCAAATCTTGAGCGGGCCGAACGCCTTCTCCGGCTTGCCGCTGCGCGCGGCGCGAACCTCGCCGCGTTGCCCGAGATGTTCAACTGGCGCGGCAAGCGCTCCGAGGAAGCTGCCGCCGCCGAGCCGCTCTCGGGCGAGTCTATTTCGCGGATGTCGCGCGTCGCGCGCGAGCTACAGATCCATCTGGTCGCCGGATCGATCGCCGAGCGCGCACCCGGCCAGCCGCGCAACTACAATACCTCCGTGCTAATCGGCCCGAACGGCTCGATCCTCGCCGCGTATCGCAAGATTCATCTTTTCGATATCGACTTACCGGGCCGCGTGACCGCGCATGAATCCGACGTAAAGATCCCTGGGACGGAAATCGTCAACGTGCCGACCGCCCTTGGTATGATTGGACTGACCATCTGCTACGACCTGCGTTTTCCGGAACTGTTTCGGCGGCTGGTCTTCAGCGGCACGCAAATCATAACGTTGCCGAGCGCGTTCACCTTTCCCACCGGCGAGGCGCATTGGGAGACTTTGATTCGCGCGCGCGCGATCGAAAACCAGGTTTACATGCTCGCCCCTGCGCAGTTCGGACCGAATCCGCACGGCTTCAACGACTATGGTAATTCGATGATCGTCGATCCGTGGGGGCGCGTGCTGGCGCGCGCCGCCGATCAGGAAGGCGTCGTGATTGCGCCGATCGATCTCGACTATCAGGAACGCGTGCGGCGCGAGTTGCCTGCGCTCTCGCACGCGCGTCTGCGATCGGAGAAGGTTTGAAAACTTCGCGCCGGCGAAGCGAGCGGGAGAATCGTCATGATGAAACTTCGCGTACTGCTTGCAGCCGCCGCGATGGCCGCCACAGCCGCCGTGCCGGTTCTCGCTCATGACATGGGCACAATGGATTCGATGCCAGGCATGGCGCAAGGAACTACGGCGGCGGGCAACGGGATGGGCGCACAGATGCACATGGATGCGCACATGCGAATGACGGAACTGCGTCCGGCGACACCGGCCGATATCGACCGCGCAAACGATCTGCTCTCCGCGCTGCGCCGCGCGCTCAAGCCCTATCACAACTATCGCGTCGCACTCGCGCAGGGCTTCCGCATCTTTATGCCGACGGTGCCGCAGGACGTTTACCACTTCACCAACTACGCGTGGTCGGGCGACGAATATCAGGGACGTTTCAATGCCGCGCATCCTGGCTCGCTCCTTTATGTCAAACGGCCCAACGGCGATTATTCCCTGGTCGGTGCGATGTACAGCGCGCCGCCCGACTTTACGCCTGAGCAGCTCAACGAGCTGGTGCCGTTGGGAATCGCGCGATGGCACGAGCATATTGACATCTGCCTTCCTGCGAACATCACGCTCGACGATCTCCTGCGGGGCAACGTCGGCCAGGACCAGACGAATCTTCCGGGCATGATTCCGATCGCGGCCAATCCCGATGCGCTGAAGCTTGACAGCACGTACGGCGTATTCGCGAACGGGCAATTTGGATTTACCGGAAAAATCCATGACGCGGCCGCTTGCCGCACGGCGGGGGGACATTTCATCCCGCTCGCGTTTGGGTGGATGGTTCACGTCTATCCTTTCGCGGGCGACGATTTGAAAGTCGCGTTCGGAACCACTATTCCTCAACCAGCCGCGCAATAGCCGCGCGCCGCCTGCAATTCCCCGCATCGGCGCACTATCGATGTCATCGTCGCGGGAAAATCGCGCGCGGCGCGCCTTGACGTGGAACTCGGCGCGGGATAATCAGGCTTCTCACCCGCGATCACGCGCACCGGCGGCGTCCTTCCAGCACGGTGGGCCTAATCCGCGGTGCGCGTCCGGCACGCATGCACGGAAGTAACTGAGGAATTGGTATTTATGGCTGACGGACCTCTGGCCGGCTTTCGCATCCTTGATTTGACTGCGGTTATCTCGGGACCTTTCTGCACGATGCTGCTCGGCGATTTTGGCGCCGACGTGATCAAGATCGAATCGCCTGAGGGCGACTCGATGCGCCGCAATGTCGGGCCCAAAAAGAACGGCCTGACCGCCGCGTTTCTTAACTTCAACCGCAACAAACGCAGCGTCGTGATCGACATCAAGAAGGAGCACGGCCGCGATCTCGTGCGCCGCCTCGCGGTCAAGTCAGACGCGCTCGTCGAAAACAATCGCCCCGGCGTTGCCGAGCGGCTCGGCATCGGCTACTCCGATATACGCAGAGCGAATCCGAAGATCGTCTATTGCTCGATCTGCGGATTCCCTCCCAAGGGACGCTACGCGAATTTTCCAGCCTACGATCCCGTGATCCAGGGTTATTCCGGGATGGCGCATATCCAGGGCGCCAAGAGCGGACAACCGACCGCGGTCAAAATGGCGCTGGCCGACAAAGTCAGCGGCATGACCGCCGCGCTCAGCGTCGTCAGCGCCTTGCACGCCGCGCGTGCGCGTGGAGTCGGCCAGTACATCAAGGTGCCGATGCTCGAGGCGATGATGGCGTTCACGGCGAACGACTCGATCTACGAATACACCTTCATCCCCGAAGACGAGTTCAAGGGCACCGCGCCCAAGAGCTCGACGCTCGATCCGTTCCGCACCGCTGACGGCTGGCTCACAATCGCGCCGTTCACCGACGAGCAACTGCGGCGCCTGTGCGACGCGGTCGGGCATCTCGAATGGTACGACGGCGTCGACAACCGCATAGAGCGCGGCCGTGGGATCATGCGCGGACTCGCCAAGCTGTTCCTCGAGCATCCAACCGCGCACTGGCTGCCGATTCTGGAGCGCGCCGATATTCCGTGCGGACCGGTACACAACTACGACACCCTGTTGACCGATCCGGAAATCGTCGCCAACGAGAGTTTCCAGATTTACGAGCATCCCGCCGCCGGAAAAGTCCGCACGGTCAATCCCGGCGCGCGCTTCAGCGAGACGCCGGCGCGGATGTGGCGCACGCCGCCCAAGCTCGGCGAGCATACCGAGGAAGTCCTGCGCGAGTTCGGAATTGATCGCACCCAGGTCGAAGAACTGCGCGCCGGCAAAGTGATCAACTAACGCACCGCCGGCAGCGCGTCTCATTCATCGCGACCGAGCGGGTAATCTCCGATCGCGCCGCGCATCGGATGTGACAAAATCGCGCCGAGCGCGATCTCCGCCGCGCCGGGAAAACCCTCGATTCCGATCGTCATCCCGATCTGGCCGGCGGCGGGCGCGGCGCGATAAGTGCCGCAGATATAGTCCCACCACGGGAGGTTGAATCCGAAGTTGCTGTTGGTCTCGCGGCGCACGGACGAGTGATGCACGCGATGCATGTCCGGCGTGACGAGGAACCATCTCAGCAGCCGGTCGGTGCGTTCCGGCAGCGCGAGATTGCCGTGATTGAACATCGAAGTCGCGTTGAGCAGCACCTCGAATGCGACCACAGCACCGGGCGCGGCGCCGAGCGCGCCGACCGCCGCGATCTTTATCAGCATCGACAGCAGAATTTCGATCGGATGGAACCGCACGCCAGTGGTCACGTCGAAGTCGGGATCGACGTGATGGGTTCGATGGACGCGCCACAGAATTGGGACGGCGTGAAACATTACATGCTGTAGATACACAACCAGGTCGAGCGCCGCGATTACGCAAACCAGAGTGGGCCATCGCCCGATCGCGATGCGA
>JAJZAG010000178.1 GCA_021799555.1 Deltaproteobacteria bacterium
GCCACGAAACATTGACGGCCATCCGGGACGCAGAGCAAGCTCACCTTGGACGCCGGGTTCACTGACCTCTTCGACATTCTGCTGGCCGAGATGGCGAACGATCCCGGCTTCGATTCCGGGGAGCGGGCGGCCCATTGAACCGGGCCGTATATCCATCGACGCGTAGTTGGCTATCATTATTCCGCCGGTCTCGGTTTGCCACCAATTGTCGTGAATCGGTAGACCAAACGCCTGCTTGCCCCAAACCACCGCCTCTGGATTAAGCGGCTCGCCGACGCTTGCGATAAACCGCAGGCTCGCCAAATTGAATTTGCCGATCACCTCAGTACCGGCTTTCATCATCATGCGCACTGCCGTCGGAGCGGTATACCAGACCGTGACTCTTTGATTTTGCACGATTCCGTACCAACGCTCCGCGTCAAAGTCGGCTTCGTCGATTACACTGGTGATGCCATGAGTCAGCGGCGCGATAATCCCATATGAGGTTCCAGTCACCCATCCGGGATCGGCGGTGCACCAGAATATATCGTCAGGATGAAAATCGAGGGCGAAATAGCCTGTCATGTGATGAGCCACGACCGCTTCGTGCACGTGCATCGCGCCCTTCGGCGCCCCAGTCGTTCCACTCGTGAAATGGAGCAAGGCGAGATCGTCTGGGGCGGTAGCTGGAATTTCGAAATGCTCGCTAGCGTTGTTCATGAGACTATGAAGAGCTTCCGTATCTGGAATCTCCGATAGCTCCTCGGCCGTGCCGACCAGAAATACGTGCCGGAGCTCCGGCAAATCCGCGCGCAAGGCGGCCACCTTGCGCTTATACAACGCCCCAGTGGTAACCAATACGCGGCCATCGCCCCGGCTGATGCGTTGACGAATCGGCTCAGGCCCGAAGGCCGAAAACAATGGGCAAAATACGCTTCCGTTCTTAAGCGTACCGAGTGCGGCTATGTAGAGTTCCGGAATTCTTCCCGCCAATACAAATACGCGGTCGCCCTTGCCCACACCGTGCGTTCTCAACACGTTCGCGAATCGATTTGTAAGGCTCTCCAACTGCCCGTACGTAAAATCACGAACCTCGCCGCGCTTGCCAAGCCACCTCAGCGCCAGATGGTCCCGAATCGCACCCGCGGCGTGGCGAGTGACTGCCTCATACGCGATATTGAGCCCGCGTCCACCCGGAAGACCGTTGAGTTTGTTGCGCGCCGTGCGCCACGAGAATTGCGCGTAGCTCTGCTCGTAGCTACGCAAATTCGGCACAACCCGGACGCCGTCGCGCGGCTTCTCTATTGTTTTCCAATCCAAGTCAATAAACCTCCGCGCCTGCGGATTTCATCTCGATTACCGACCCAGAGAGCGTGCTCGTAAACTGCCGTGGAACCATTTAGGCAAGATCTCCATGCTGCGTGACGATGGCGAGTGTCGGCGCGAACAATCGGCCTCGCATTCCCCATTCTCTTTCAACCTTAAGTCCTCCGCGGGTTGGAGCGCTGATGGACGCGCGAAGCACTTTCGAAGCGGCTCTGCGCACAGGCACCGCCATATTGCCCACAGCGCGCCGCTACGGTTTCATCACCTGCGGCTGACCACCGTGATTGGTAATGAAATATGTTTCGGTAGATTGCCATCACAATTCGATAGAACTGCGCCCCCTTTGACTTCGCGGTATTGCTCGCGAACGCGAGCTTTGCCTGACTCCCAAGCTGCTTTTTTCTTGTGGCCTGCGGAGGACATTTACCGCCATTTCGAGCACCTCGCATCTCTCAAGCGACAGCCATGCCAGCGAAACAGGGGCCGCGATTTTTAACGTGTTTTTGGTTGAGCAGGCCAAATCGATGATTTTGTTCGTGTTCTGATCGTCCGGGGCCGACTGCTCGAAGTGAAATAAAGATCCGTTATGGACCTATCGGCAACACCGGATCGGCATGTGATGCGATCGGCTACATCACGATCCTCAACTTCGTTGCGAACGATTGCATTTCAAATGGCGCGGTGTTTGCTGCCTGTTTGTTCAAGGCGCAGCCGATCGGCGACCGCGGAATTGGATGGACCCAACGCTTGGTGTTCCATGCCGCGACCAAGTTCACAATTGTAGGTTTAGAACTGAAAGCAATGGCTGAGCAAACGCTCCGGAGATGAGGGAACTGCGATGACTGTCGAGGCCCTTGAACATAGTTCAGGCACCTCCGGCGAGCCGCTACGCAATATGTTGGACCATTTGCGCCGCGAAACTGTTGATCGAATCAGAGAGCTGAGGTTCGACCAGGAACAGGAATCCGAGAAAGAACCAGCCGACGAGATGGACACGGCGCGTTCATCGTCCGACGTCGAAACGCACGCGGCATTGATTGCGCGGGCCGAGGAGAAGCTGCGCTTCCTCGATGAGGCGATGACGCGGCTCGATCAGGGGAAGTACGGGATTTGCCTCGGCTGCCGAGAGCCGATCAAGCTGGAACGGCTGCTGGCGCTGCCGTTTGTTGCCTACTGCGTCGATTGCCAGGAGAAACGCGATCGAATGCGCCGTGACTGGGGCGAAGGCACGATGATCGCTCCATATGACCAACTCTGGACCCCGCCCGAGGAGATGGAGGAGGCGCCGCAAAGCGACTATCGAAGTAACGCTCCCGAGGAGGACCTGGCGATCCGCCTGAATGAAGCCAAGCTATCGAGGGTGGCTTCCTCGGCCGCGCCCAAGACCGGCATTTCGCGCGGCAGACGCCCAAAACTCCGCCGCCAGGTCCCGCTGAGAAAAGGCCGATAAATCAGCCATTTATTAACGGCAGGCAGGCGACGACGATGGCGCCTCTCGAGACTTCGATTGTTCGGAAGTCCCGATCAGGAAGCAGTTGAGGTTGCCGTATTGCGCAGTTCAATCCCTCCATCCAACAGGCCGACGCTGCCTGAATGGATTGCAGCGTGTTCGATATCGGCTCCGACGAGCAGGCAGCGAAATAGCAAGTACTCAACTCTACGCCGGCGAGACTGATGGTTCATCGCCCGTGCGGCCGCAGCAGCTTCATGCGTTCCTCGCGCCATGCGGAGAAACCTAGACGATGCCAAGCCTCGGCGCCAAGCCAATTGCGATGCAGCACGCTCAACGTGACCATCGTGACGCCCTTGGCGCGAAACCAGACGTCGGCATCCTCGAGCATCACCTTCATCAGGCGCTTTCCTCGAAAGCTCTCTTCGAGAAAAGCCTGGCTGATATAACCAATATCGGCTGGTCGCTCGCCTTCATGGCGACGGCGCAGACGCGCCCAAAGATGCCCAACCAGATGACCTCCGCCTGCATCGGCAACCCAGACCGCGTGATGCTCCCGCGAAAGCACCGCACGCATCCAGTTCGGAGCGTCGCGAATCGAGTCCCAATCGAAGCGGGCGCGTTCGTCCAGCCCCTCCTCATAGGCGGCCAGCGCAGCTACCAACCGCGCCAATTCGGGAATATCGGTTTCGCGGGCAGGCCTAATTTCGGGCTTGATCATAATGCTTGACTCCTTATTTGGGAGACCGCCTGCGGCAGCGCCGTGATATCGTTGAGAATCGCGGCTGCGCCCGCAAAGTCAGATCCCCGGGTCAGCGCATTCGGAATAACGACGCATGGCAGGCCCGCGGCGAGCGCCGAAGCAAGGCCGCGCTCCGAATCTTCGATTGCAAGACACTTTTCGGGCGGGACCGACAAGCGCGCTAGTGCCGTAAGATAAGGCTCCGGATGCGGCTTGGATTCCTCGTAATCCTCGCGCGCGACTATGATCTCGAATCTCGCGAGCAGTCCGGTGCGCCGATGGGCTGCTTCAAGATGCGTCCGCAGCGAGGTCGTCACGATTCCCATCCTGTAGCGCACCGCGAGCAATCGAACCGTGTCGGCGGCGCCTGGAATCAGGTGGTCGCCGCTCTCGAGCAACGCCGCGTACAGCTCATCGCGCTCTCGTCGCAGTCTCGCTATTCGTTCGGCAGCGTAGCCTTTGGCGGCTACGCGTTCCCAGAGGTTGCGCCCGCTGCGCAGTGCGGCATCGATAAACTCCGCGCGGGTGAGATCGGTGCCGGCGCTCACGAAAGTGCGCCGGGTCGCCTCGAAGAACAGGCCTTCGGTATCGACGAGGACTCCGTCGTTATCCCAGAGGATTGCCTCAATCATACATTGGCGGCTTTAGCTGCTGATTGCTTCTTGCGTGCGGCACTGCTCAGAACGGGCCGTGGTTCCCCGGATCGAATGCGATCTCGTAGAGCTTGCGCTCGCTGCGGATTATTTTGAGCGCGGTCTCGCGTGTCATCTCGAACTCGCGCTCGATCCACGGCGCAAGCCGCTTAAGGACCGCGGCGCTATCGGCATCATGGACGAGTTCGGCGGCGATCTCGCACTTGAAGACAACGCGCTCGATACCGTCGGCGCGTTCGAGCGCCAGCGTCAGGACAAGAGCGCCGCCACGATAGTCGGCTGGCGCCGCCTGCTTGAGAAAATAGATTCCGCGGCCGGTCTTGAGCGCGATTTCCAATCGACGATTCCGCTCCGGATCTTTTACCGGACCTCGACGGCGCGGCTCGCGATGCGAGCGCTAAGCCGCGCGCGAGGACAGCGAGCCGACGCGATGATGCCCTTCCCAAAAGAGAACCACCGGACCCGCGATATAAATCGAGGAATACGTGCCGGTAATAAAACCAATCAGGAGCGTGAACGCCGAAGGGCGTAGAATCGGGCCGCCAAACGCGAGCAGCGCGATCAGCACCACGATTGCGGTGCCCGAAGTCAGAATCGTGCGCGACAGCGTCTCGTTGATTGCGCGGTTCATGATCGACTCGATCGGCTCGCGCCGGCGCTTGGCGGCGTCCTCGCGAATCCGGTCCGATACGATAACCGTGTCGTGAACCGAGTAGCCGATGACCGTCAGCAGCGCGGCGAGCGTGGTCAGATCGAACTGAAACTGGCTGATCACAAGCGCGAGCGACACGACCAGGACATCATGCACGAGCGCGATCACGGCTCCGGCGCCAAAACTCCAACTCGTGTGCCGAAACTGAAAGGCGATAAATACGCCCATGAAAACGGTCGCGAAAACAACCGCAAGGAAGCCGCGCCGGCGAAGGTCACCGCCCACCTTCGCGCCGACGCTCTCGACCCGTACTACTTTCGCGCCCTGAGGACCGTAGGTCTTCGCGAGCCGGTTGCCTAGCTTGGTGCCGAGGCTTCCGATATTCGCAACTTTTTCGAAGCGCAGAAGATAGGTGTGCCCGGCGGAAGCCCCGAAGTCCTGCACCGTAATCTCGCCGAGTCCGAGCGGTTTCAGCGAGTCGCGTATCGCGTTGGCGCTGGTCGGTTTTTCGAACTGCACCTGCACGACGCTGCCGCCGACGAAATCGACGCCATAGTTGAGACCGACGAAGATCAGCATCAGGACGGCCGCGATATTGATCACGGTCGAGAGGATCACGAAGAAGTGGCGCTTCCCGACGAAATCAAGATTGATATCGGGACGGATCAGTTGCAGCGACATCGGACCTGTTTATCTTTTCCAGGGCGCGCGGACAACCCTGCCCGGATTTTTTCGCATCGGCGCCCGGGATCAACTCGCGGCCGCGCGCTTCTTGCGGGCGCGCGTGGGACGCGATGCGGGCGCTTGCACCGCGGCTTCTTTTGCGGCTTGCGCGGCGGCTTGCGCCTGGAGTTTCGAACACGCGCCACAGAGATTATTCAGATTGGCGGGATCTTCGGTCAGGCCGTCGTCGAGCGAATGGCAGACCTTCATGCATCCCGCGCAGATGAAATAGATGCCTTCGATCGTCTTGTTGATCCGTTCGCGGTTGAGAATTCGCCCGCGCAGCTTTTCGATTCTGATCCCGAGGAGCTCGGCGTATTGGCGCTTGATCTTGCGCCGACCCGCTTCGTCCTTGGGAAGATC
Source organism: Deltaproteobacteria bacterium (assembly GCA_021799555.1). Taxonomy (GTDB): domain Bacteria; phylum Desulfobacterota; class Binatia; order Binatales; family Binataceae; genus JBARDN01. The sequence continues at coordinate 5,889 of JAJZAG010000178.1, forward strand.
GGCATCTTCCTCGGCTTCGTCGGCGGTGTCGGCGAAGCTCGCGTATTTCTCACGCTTGGAAGTTTTGCTTTTGCGCGCCCTGCCCATCGATTCTTTCTCCGGCTAGCGGGTTTTTCCGATAAAGCCGCACGCCTTTTCGCATACGAGGTAAAAGCCCTTGCGGCCGTAACCGGCGAACTTGGTCACCTTGCTTTCGGCGCCGCAGTTGGGGCACAGATGTTTGTGCTGGACCTCTCCGCTTTTTTCAGCGGTTTTTGCTTTCTTTTCAGCCATGGGTTCTCGCCTGGGTTTGTTTCGTTGAAAATCTCGCGCGGCGCGACGCGCGCATAACCAATTGATAATACACCGATTCGCGCCGCTAAGAAACCGTCCCTATTCCGGCAAACTCAACCGCCGACGGCGAACTTGCCCTACCGGCGCCCGGTGGCGATCCTTTGGGGCGGGCGTCCGCGAGTGCTAAAGAAGATCCCTATGGAAAAGCGCAAACTTGGAAGTCAGGGTCTCGTCGTGTCGGCGATCGGCCTTGGATGCATGGGGATGTCGCAAAGCTACGGAACCGCTGACGAAGGCGAATCGATTGCGACGCTCAATCGGGCGATCGAGCTCGGAATCGATTTCTTCGACACCGCCGACGTGTACGGTAACCATCACAACGAAGAGCTGGTCGGCAGGACGCTGAAACCCTTTCGCAGCCGGATCTTTATTGCGACCAAGTTCGGCAACGTGTTCGGACCCGGCGGCACGCGAAGCGTCAACGGCCGCCCCGAGTACGTGCGCACCGCGTGTGACGGATCACTTAAGCGCCTCGGCGTTGACCACATCGATTTGTATTACCAGCATCGCGTGGACCGCAACGTGCCGATTGAAGAAACGGTCGGTGCGATGGCGGAGTTGGTGCGCGCGGGCAAGGTCCGATACCTGGGGCTTTCCGAGGCGTCAGCGGCGACCATCCGCCGCGCCCACAAGGTCCATCCGATAACCGCGGTTCAATCGGAATATTCGCTATGGACTCGCGACTATGAGGACGACGTAATTCCCACCCTGCGCGAACTCGGGATTGGCTTCGTTCCCTTCAGTCCGCTCGGGCGCGGGATGCTGAGCGCGACCATCCGCTCGGTCGATGAGTTCGGCGCGGGCGACATGCGGTCGCGACTCTCGCCGCGCTTTGAGCGCGAAAACTTCGAGCGCAATTTGCAAGTAGTCGATCGCTTGAAGCAAATCGCCGATGAAAAGCGAATCACGCCGAGTCAGCTCGCGCTCGCATGGGTGCTGGCGCAAGGCGACGATATGGTGCCGATTCCCGGAACCAAGCGGCGCAAGTATCTGGAAGAAAATGCCGCGGCGGTGAGCGTGAAGCTCTCGAAGAGCGATCTGGCGCGGATTCAGGAAATCGCGCCCAAAGGATTCGCCGCCGGCGACCGGTATTACGACATGCGCCCGGTCAACGTCTGATCGCGCACGCGCGCCGCGCCGGCAGGGCGGAAGTGTCGTCACTTTTGCGAGGGGTAAGCGTAGTGCCCTTCGTTCTCCGGCGGTCCGTAACCGTAGCCGCCGCCGCTGCCGGTCAGATCGACGACGTCGACCACAGTTGCCTCCACCGGGACACCCTCGAACGAATCCGGGATGCGGCTCTTTACGTATGCGAGCTCTTTGACACCGTTATCCGTCCCATCATCGACGGTCACATCCAGTGCTGAGGTTTGTCCCTCCAGATCTATTCCGACTCCTTCGATCACCGCGGTATCGCTCGACGGAAACCAATTCTGTTCGGCGGCGAGGAAATCGATTCGCGCAGCCATCGCGCGCACGACATCGAGGTCGGGCCGTGAATCGCTGTCCTTAATCGGCGGGCATCCTGCCGGCAGCGCTGGATTCGACGCCCTGCTTAATCCACGGACGCGCAGCATGTAGGGCAGGAATCTTTCGTAAAGTTTGCTCTCGGTGACTTCGGTCGGCACGTTCTCGAAGGTCTTGGGCACGTTGCTTCGGACGAACCCGACGTCACCCGGGTTATCCGC
>JAJZAG010000179.1 GCA_021799555.1 Deltaproteobacteria bacterium
TCTAGACCACGCAGAATACGATGTCGCGCATGCGATCGCGCCGGCCGAGGCGCTCATGAACGCGGCGCGAATCCGCATGCGGCCGATCCTGATGACCACGCTCGCGACGGCAGCCGGCCTGTTCCCCCTGGCCCTCGGTCTCGGCGCGGGCGCCAAAGTGCAGCAACCGCTCAGTATTGCGGTGATCGGCGGACTGATATTCGCGATGCTGCTATCGACGCAGCTGGCCGGCGGTATCTATCTTCTCGGCACGCGCCAGCACAAGCTCGACTGACTATCCGCGTTCGCGCGCCGAGAATCTATCAAACGACACCTGGCACAAGCCGGAATCTAACCTGGTGCTGGTAGACTCGATAGTCCGAGTCGGCGGCCAGCAGCGCTTCTTCCATCTCGATTCGCCATACCATGAACGGCAGCGACGCAAAAATCAGAATCACGTTGCTCAAGCTTGGATACGAAAGCGCAAATCCAATCGTCAGTATAAGCCAGCCTAGATAGATTGGATGCCGCACGATCGAGAATGGACCTTTCGACACTATGCCGCGATTTGCCGGCAGAATTCCGAAGCGCCGCCCCATACAGATCCGCGCGCTCTGCGAAAACGCCACGCCAGTCACTTCAAACACGATCCCCGCAGCCGCCCAAAGCCCGGTTGATGGCGTCGCCGGCCGCATCAGGCACGGCACCACTAGCATCCCGGCGGATGCTGCGAACGCGGGGATCGTTAGCATCGCGGACTTTGCCGGCGCTCGCACCAGTGAAAAAAATCCCATGATAATCGCGCCCGCGATCCATACCGTACTCGCGACACCACTCTCGCGCTGATTTGCACTTGGCAACGCCGCTACGAAAAACGAGGCTGCCAAAAGCACGTTGGCAAACGCATGTCCGAGACCCGCCCACGTAACGACGGGAGTCTTGATTGTCACGGGACCACATAATGGTCTAGCGGCAGCTTCCATTTGAGACATGTATCCTCACGCGCGACTTCGCTTCGACAAATCGCTCGAAAATCCAAGCTGACATGCGATCAGCCGTCCTGATTCAGGACAGCAAAGTCGCTCGCGAACAAAAAGGGAGCAACCGCCATGCCATCATGTTGCCGCGAGCCGGACGGTCTCGTATAAATGAAAGCGCGCTGCAATCAAGGCCGAGGTGGCGAAACGGCAGACGCAGAGGACTCAAAATCCTCCGTGGGTAACCACATGCGGGTTCAAGTCCCGCCCTCGGCACCAACTTCGATCGACAATCGCTGCGATTTTTAGTGCGGGAGATTTCGGCTCCCAAATCCTCGGCTCGGCTTTCGTAGCCGACTTTGGCTGAACTTTGGATGTCCTCGACTTGGTCGTAGCGTCGACGGTCTCTTCGAGCAGATGTCGGCCGCGTTGTTGCGAGTTTGGTATCAAGTAGTTACGAGTCGTTCTCCAAGTCTCTATCCGGATAGGAGCGGACAAGTATGGGGCGGGAAAATGAATCGATGGATTTGCTTGACGCGGCACGGCGAAAGGTCGAGAGCGCAAGAGACGTTCTCATCTGAACTCGCTAGGATTTTGCCGCCCAAACAGTCGCTGGACCCAGAACAAGTCCCGGACAAACTTCCCGTCACAGTAAACCGCAACTCTGAACCCGTGATAGTTTCGGCCACGGCGGCAAAAGATCAGGCCACTCTGGCCCCAATTCCGCCCTCCGCCTTGGCGCGACCCCGCAGGATATTCCCGACAAGGCATGCACAAAGCTTGCGCGCACCGCGCCTGCACTTTATAAACGGCGTGAGTATCGCCTAAGCATTGACCAAACGCGTGTCCGCTTGAGGTCCCTTCACACTACCGATACGCCAAGCGCTTTAGCGGCATGTGGGAGATCGACGATTCCGCAGCAGGGTACGTGGACTGCCGCGAACTGCCGGACTATTCCGAAGAAGCGGTCAGGTACGTCGAGGAGCAACGCGTTATTGCGTGCTTGACAATTCTGAAGTGTGTGCTCAATATCCAATGGTTGAACCAATGAAGCACACGAAGAACACTTCGGTCAACCGCGAGAATCCCGCGGTTGCCGCGCGGGGCACGCGAATTCGAGAAGCTCCCCGAAGGGGTGCACGCGCGGAGTTCCACCCAATCAAAGCTCCGCGCGCGTTTGAAGAGATCGCGGAACAGATCCGGCGCGAGCTGTCGAATCGGCGTTTGCGGCCCGGCGACCGGCTTCCCGCCGAACGCACCTTGGCGCAGCAGTTCGGCGTCTCACGCAATACCTTGCGGGAAGCTCTGCGATCGCTGGAAAACTCCGGCCTGCTCCACCTGCGAAAAGGCGCGAGCGGCGGCGCGTTCGTGCGCGAGAGTACCGGAGACGCGATCGTCGCCGGGTTGCGCGACATGTTTAACATGGGCGCGATCGAGCCAGAGCACTTGACCGAGGCGCGAGTGATGATCGAATCGATCGCCGTGCGCGCCGCGTGCGAGCGCGCGACCACCGCCGACGTAGATGCCTTGAAATTTAATATCGCGGCAGCCGAGCGGGCGGTGCGCGAACGGGCCGATTTCTACGCTCAAGCGGCCATCCATCTCGATTTTCACCGCATCCTGGCGCGCGCCACGAAGAATCCAGTGATGGTCATCGTGATGGAGGGCCTGCTCGACGTGATGCAGCACTTTATCCGTGCGATTGGCCAGACCCGCAATCCGTGGGTAATTCCATCGCGCCGGCGTTTCATCCGGCATTTTGAGGTGCGCGACAGCGACGCCGCCGTGGCCGAGATGCAACAGCATCTCGATCGCATCAACCGCTACTATCTTGCGCTCGTGAAAGAGAAGGATCGGGCCGAAGCCGCAAATGGATAACGAAGTGCCTGGCGGAGTGCGCGTTCTTGATTTCGCGACAATCGTGCCGAATCCCTATCGCACCCGGATGTTCGCCGCTCGCGGCGCTTTTGAATCGAGGCGTTCGTGACGAACTCTGGTTATTATAACCACTCGAACGGAGGGCGCGTAAATGGGTGAGATTCTGGCGGTTGGGATTACTCACTATCCGCCGCTGGCGGGCGCCGACGAATCGATGGCTTGGATTCTCCGGCGGATGCTCGAGAACCCGCATCTGCCGGACCAGCTTCGCCAGCCCAGCGGATGGCCCGATGCCATGCGCGCCGAATGGGGCGGCGATCAGGGCGTCAGCGCCGCGCGCGCGCATCGTGCGCGGCTGCTCGATTCACTGCGCAAGGCGCGCGCCGAAATCGATGCTTTCCGCCCCGATTTTATTCTTATCTGGGGTGATGACCAGTACGAGAATTTCCGCGAAGATATAATTCCTCCCTATTGCATCTATGCGCACGAGGCGTTCAGTTTCCAACCTCCCGCGCGTAACGTATGGAATGAATCGGCGGACAAAACATTCCAAATCCCGGGAATGGTTTCCGCCGGCAAGTATCTGGCGAGCGCGCTTATCGAGACTGGATTTGATTGCGCGTACTCATATCGGCCGTTGCATAACTCGCTCGGCCACGCATTCGCGAACGCCGTGATGTATCTCGATTACGATCGGCGCGGCTTCGATTATCCGATCATTCCATTTGCGATCAATTGCTACGGGCGGCGGGTAATCGCCCAACGTGGTGGACTGCCGGTCTTCAATGATCCTCCTTCATCCGGCCAGCTCGATCCTCCCGCGCCTACGCCGGCGCGTCTCTTCGACCTCGGCGCCGCCACGGCGCGAGTTCTCGCCGCCAGCCCCTGGCGCGTCGCGCTGCTGGCGTCGTCGGGGTGGTCGCACGCGTTCCTCACCGCAAAGAATCACTATCTGTATCCGGATACCAATGCCGACCGCTTGCTATTCGGAGCGCTGCGCGCCGGCGACTATGCTGCGTGGCGCGGCTATCCAGCGTCGTCCGTCGAGGACAGTGGCCAGCAGGAAATCCTGAATTGGATGTGCCTGGCGGGCGCGCTTGCGGAACTTCGTCGCAATCCCCGCGAACTGGAATTCGTTGATACGTGGATATTCAACTCAACCAAGTGCTTTCTCATAGCTCCACCCCGTTGAGCAACGATTATTCAGACAGCGCGAGTCAACCGAATGAGACTGGCCGCAAAAACAGCATTGGTAACAGGAACCAGTACTAATATCGGCGGAGGTATCGCGGAAAGTCTCGCCGCCGAGGGCGCCGCCGTGGTGTGCGTGGACAGGCGTCCGGAAAATGCCGCTGATTGCGCGCGCTATCTCAAGAGTATCGATGCCCGAGCGATTGGGCTCACCTGCGACGTTACCGACGAGGCGCAAGTAATCGCCGCCACCAACGCCGCCAATCAGGCCTTCGGCGGAATTGATATACTCGTCAATAACGCTGCCATCTTCAACAAGAAAGGCGTTCTCGATATGCCGCTCGACGAATGGCAACGTCAAACTGCCGTCATCCTGAACGGCGCCTTTCTGTTTACCAAGCATGTGGCGCGGTTGATGATCGAACAGCACCGCAACGGCGCCATAATCAATATCATCTCGACCGCGGGGCATCAGGGCGAGCCCGGCAACATCGCGTACTGCACTGCAAAGGGCGGCCTGTTGAACTTTACGCGCTCGGCTGCGATGGAACTGGTTGGCCACGGAATCCGCGTCAACAGCCTTACCCCAACCGCCACCGATCCGTCGGAGTCGCTCGAACGTGCGGCGCGATGGGGCCGGACGGTGCGCAACGCCGAGGAGATAAGGCAAGCGTTTGAGCCGTTTCGCACGCGGGTGCCGATGCGCCGACTGCCTGGTCCGCGCGATTACGGACGAGCCGCCGTCTTTCTCGCGTCGGACGACGCAGCAATGATTACTGGAATCGATTTGCGGGTTGATGCGGGCGCGATCGCGCGGTATTGGGCCTGGGATCCGCCGGAGAAATAGGAATATTCGCCGCTAACAAGCTCGGGAGAACTGGAATGAAGAATCCTGACGAAGACTATATTTACGAAGATCGCGACTCCGGCATCTTCCGGGTCAATCGCCGCGCCTTCACGGATCCTGAATGCCTCGAGCGCGAGCGCCGGCGGATCTTCGAAACCTGCTGGATATACGTCGGCCATGAATCCGAGGTTCCTCACGCCGGCGATTACCGATCGCGCAACGTCGCGGGACGCCCGGTAATTCTCGTGCGCGGCGACGACGGCGTCGTACGTGTGCTACTCAACACGTGTACTCATCGAGGCGCTATGGTGTGCCGGCAGAAATCCGGCACTGCCCGCATATTTCAATGCCCCTACCACGCCTGGACCTTCGACTCGCGCGGACGACTGGTCGGCGTTCCCGGCGAGGATTCATATGGTGACGGGTTCAAGCGCGACGATTTGGCGCTCGGCGTTCCCACGCGGCTCGACAGCTATCGAGGCTTCTGGTTCATATGCTTCGATCCCGCCGTCCAGAGTCTTTATGACTATTTGGCCGGAGCCCGAGAATACATCGACTTAATCGCGGACCAGTCCGAGCTCGGAATGAAAGTCGTTGCAGGTCAGCAGTCTTACAGCGCACGCGCCAATTGGAAGCTCCTGGTCGAGAACAGCTACGATGGCTATCACGGCTTGCCGACCCATCAGCGCTACTTCAGTTTCCTGGGCGATATCGGAATCGATTTGAAAGGCTCGAATGCCGCTGCGCCGCCCCGTCAACATGCCGCCGACCTCGGCAATGGACACGCGGTGGTCGAGTATCAGAGCGCATGGGGACGTCCGATTGCTCATTGGGTTCCGTCGTTCGGCGAGGACCGCAAGGCCCACTTCGCGGGAATCCGCCGCCGGTTCGACGAACGCTTCGGACCCGAACGCGCACGGCGAATCTGTGAGACGAGCCGCAATCTGGGAATTTTTCCAAACCTGGTTATCAACGATATAATGGCTATCACGGTTCGCACCTTCTATCCGCTCTCTCCAGACTACATGGAGATCAACGCCTGGGCGCTCGCGCCCGCTGAGGAGAACGCGCAAGACTCCGCTTTGCGCTTGGATAACTTTCTGACATTTCTTGGACCAGGAGGGTTCGCGACGCCGGACGACATAGAGATGCTGGAATCCTGTCAGCGTGGGTTTGCCAATCGAGAGGTCGGATGGTCCGACATTTCGCGCGGGATGAAACGCGAACGGCCCTCGATTACCGACGAGATGCAGATGCGCGCATTCTGGCGCCGATGGAATCAACTGATTTCCGACCCGGCGCTCCGGCGTGCAAGGAGCGCGGCATGAGCACCGCTGAGACCCCAAGCCGCCAGGAAGTCGAAGAGCTTCTCTACGAAGAAGCGGCCCTTCTTGACGAATGGCGGCTTGACGAATGGCTCGAGTTGTTGACCGAGGATGCCGTCTATGAAGTTCCGCCAACTGATGTTCCGGAGGGCGATTCGCGAAATACTCTGTTTATAATCGCTGATGATGCGGTTCGGATTCGCTCGCGGGTGAAACAGTTGCTTGGAAAATCCGCGTGGGCGGAAAACCCTCACTCACGCACGCGCCGAATGATCACCAACGTGCGCGTGCTTGGCGTCGAGGCCGAAGAAATCCTCGCGACCGCGAATTTTACCGTGCATCGGATGCGTTACGAATCAGTGGACACCTACGTTGGCCGCTACAACTACAAGCTTGTGCGCAGGGGCGATAAACTTAGAATCCGCGAACGCCGTGCGATTCTCGACAATGAAGCGCTGCGGCCCCACGGCAAGATAAGTTTCATACTGTAAAAGACGGCGAGTGACTGGGCGGATCGGCGGGAAATGCGCGATGAACGTGATCGACATGCACAATCATTTTATCGCGCCCGAAATGATTGCCTTCCTCGAGCGCGACGGGAAACATTTTGCGACCCGGATCGTCGAACGCGACGGACGCAGGTTTTTCCTGATCCGGGAGAAGGCGTTACGCCCGATCGACGGTCCGATATCGGATGCTGCTGAGCGAATCGCCGATATGGATCGCGAGGGCGTGACGATGCAGGCGGTCTCCTGCGTTCCGTTCCTGATGTACCCGGAGGTTGCGCCCGAACTCGGAATCGCGATTGCCCGTGTGAACAACGACGCGATGGCGGCGCTGGCGGCGCGCGATCCCGGACACTTCGCAGCGCTGGCCTCGGTCCCGATGCAGTCGCCCGAGGCTGCGGCCGCAGAATTGGAACGCGCGGCGAAGCTGGGTCTTCGCGGAGTCGAAATCCCGCCCAAAACCGGCGAACATCAGCTTGATGAACCGGAGTTCGAAATTTTCTGGTCCGCGGCGGAAGCTCTCCGAATGATTGTTTGTATTCATCCATTTGACGCGGCGCCCGCTGGAGCGCTCGCGCGTTATTCGCTCGGAAATCTGGTGGGAAACCTTTACGACACGGGACTCGCCGCGGCTCTGCTGATTTACGGCGGCGTGCTCGAGCGGCATCCGCGCTTGCGGATCGTTCTATATCATGCGGGCGGCGCGCTACCCGCGCTCGTCGGACGCCTCGACATGGGTTACCGCATCGTACCCGAGTGCCGCCAGGCAATTCCGCGTGCGCCATCGAGCTATCTTGCGCATTTCCATTTCGACATAATCGCCCACAATCGTGAGATGCTCGGCCATCTCGTGAAAACTTACGGGGCCGATCACTTTGTTGTCGGCAGTGACTATCCTCTGCCCGCCGGACTTGCGCGTCCGGTCGCGGAGGTAAAGGCGCTCGGGCTCGAGAGCGCCGACGAGGACTTGATTCTCGGCGGCAACGCGCGCGCGCTTCTTTCGCCGCACGGCCACTGACCCAGCGTCGGCGCTGCTGCACGAAATTACTTCGGCCGCACGCGACAGCGCCAGGTAGCGCGCCGCAATAGCGATGCGTAAGATTCCGGAGGGACTGGATGGCACGAAAGCGCTCGGTACCTGACGATATCAAATCGAGCGCATCGGGGACGGCTCACGATGGCTTCTGCAAA
>JAJZAG010000180.1 GCA_021799555.1 Deltaproteobacteria bacterium
CGGGCGGACGACGATGACGGGGACTTCAAGCACGGCACCCTCACCCGCGCGTCACGGCGATTGCGTGAAAGAGCAATCGTCGCGCCGCGCCGCCCTCTCCCGGTGGGCGAGGGAACGAGCATTATAGGGCGCGAGCTCGATGCGAGCGGTCTCTACTTCATGCGCGCGCGCGATTACGATGGGGCGGTCGTGCGCGGGACGGTTAATGCATAATCGCTCTGCCCATTGCTTGGGCCATGAAGAAGGCGTTGGTGACGGTGCCTTCGTCGATATACCAGCATTCGGGCACAGGGGAGTTTGCTTCGGGCATGAAGATTATCGATGAATTACCGGTTTGCACGTCTTCATCCACGAGCGCGAGCTGGAACATCCGCTTGTAGGGGAAAATAGCCACTCGAGCGCCGGGCACCGGACGGTCGCGATAGGTATTGAAGGTTGCGATCGTCTTCCAGAGTTTTCCGTCGCGATCGTACTGGTCGGCGGCGGTGATGAACCATCCTTCGGAATCTATATAGAAAATGCGATGCGGGATCGTGTTGAGGCCGTTCTTGGCGTCGGCCTGGACGATATACAGATGGCGCAGCTCCCAGTTTTCGGGGCATACGGTGCGTCCGCCGTCGTTCGGGCAGTTGTGTTCGGGAGAATTCTTCGCGTGCACGCAGGCGAGCATCTGTTTTTCGCCGAGCAGCTTGTAGTTGAAATCCTCGATCTTGGCGGCGAAGCCGAAATAGCTATCGGGATCGATCGTGCTAAAGTACGGAGACGCGCCTCCCACGTCACCCAGCACGTCCGACAGGCTATAGGCCGCCATCCGGCGCAGCTTGCGCCGCGACGGAAGATAGAACCATACGTTGTCCTCCATCTTCGGATCCATGTACCGGTACCGCACCAACCCGAATCCGAGCATCGACGAGGGCTCGAGGAATGGGTAGACGGCGAAGCGATAGCGGATTCCCGAGGCTTTGAAGTCGGGATCGGTAGGGAAGGGCTCCACTTCGATACGGCCGACATTGTTGTAGAAGCCGAAGTGGCCGATTGCGAAATGGGCCGCCGGAGAGCCGTGGCTTGAGGCGGTGTAGGTGCCGACCTGCGTGTAGCGGGCATCGACGTCATCGTTGTATTGCGGGCGGAAGCTGAAGTTCCACATGATCTTGAGGGCGACCTGCGGATCGTTGGGATCGAGCAGCGGAAACGGCAGCCCGGCGGTGTAGTTGGTAAGCGATCCGCCGGGCGTCAGCGAGACTTGCGGCGAATATTTCTCGGTGGCGGACTTGTAAGGCGGAGGCCATTGGAGCGCCTGCGTCGGTACGATATCCATCTCCATCCCCTGCTTGACGAGAATGTAATTGCCGGGACTGACGAGCGCTTTGACCTTGTTCGCGTTGGCGGAATTGATCACGTCGCCGGGCCTCAAGCCAGAGGCGGCGGCGAGTGCGGGATTCGACATGGGCGACGGCGCGGCGGAAGGCGACAGCGCGGATTCGGCAGCGGCGGCGTCGCGCGCGAACGGCAAGGTCGCGGCGCAGCATGCGATTATCGCGAGCAGGCATATCCAAGACTGGCGGCGTACGGTCGAAGCGGGCATGCCACTACCTCCGGCAGGGGTGCATCTGGTTTTATTTCTTGCACCCCACATAGGTTTCTTCAATCGCGCGGCGTCGTCGCCGCGGACTCGCGACGGTTAAACCGGAGGGTTACAGGACGGCGGCGCGGACTCGAGCCAATCGCGCGGCGAGGGATTTCAGGCCTCCCACCATGTGGACGCCGTACCAGTGCAGGTCGCGTCCGCTGACGATCAATACGCGCCGCGAGAGCGCGGGGGGAAGCTCGGCGCGTAGTTCGTCGATATCGGCGGGGCCGAATTCATAGGGTTCGTCGGGCAGCAGGACTATATCGGGGCGCAGATCGAGCGCGGCGTCGAGTGTCGTGATCGGATAACGCGCGCCAGCCGACGCGAAAATATTGTTGTACCCCAGCATCCGCAACACATCGTGCGCGTAGGTGTCGGCGTTGAACGCCATCCACGGTTTCTTCCAGATCGGACAAAATACGCGCAGCCTGAGCTTCGCCCACACGCCGATTTCCGACTCGATCGAGCTGACGCTCAGCGTGATCTCGCGGGCGAGGGCGGCCGCTTGGGTTTCGCTTCCGATCGCGCGGCCGATTTTGAGGAGCGATTCGACGGCGCCCGGCACCGTGCGCGGGTAGGTCGTCATCACGACTACGCCCTGCGCGCGGATTCGCTCGACGTCTTCGCGGCGATTTTCTTCGGCGTTGGCGATTACGAGATCGGGCGCGAGGTTCGAGATCGCGCGCAGGTCGGGATTTTTGGTGCCGCCGATTTTAGCGACGCGCGCGACCTCGGCGGACGGCGCGACGCAGAATTTGGTGACGCCGACCACGCGCTCGCCCGCGCCCAGCGCAAAGAGGGTTTCAGTCCAACTCGGCACCATCGAGATGATCCGCCGGGGCGTAGCGTCGAGCTCGACGCGGAAACCGAGGTCATCGGCGATCTGTATCTGGGGCATCGCGGGAAACTAACGGGACTTGTCTTGAATCGTCTGGTCGAGCGCGTTGCGATCGCTCGCGGATAGATCCTCGCTCGGGATCGCGGCGGGCGCGAGCGCGGGTTTTTCCGCCGGACGATAGGCGAGGTAATGGATCGCGGGCGGCATCAGGATGCGCCGGACCACGAAGCCCGCGATCAGAAGAACGATCGCGAGGATCAGGATGATCCCTGGTCCGCGCCGTTTTTTTCTTTTCCTCGCCATCGCTGCCTCCCCGCCTTTAGCGCCCGATTCTCGCTTGCGCGATCCCGTTCGGTGCGTCCCGCGGCGATCTTACCGAATGGAAGCACCGAAAAAAATCTCGCGGAGCCATCGCCCAACGAGCGCGCGGGTCGGGCGCTCGTCGATGCGGCGGGCGCCGTTGTACCAATCGATTCCTATCTCGCGGGCGCGGCGGCTCAGCCGCGCAAGGCGGAAAAACAGGCGATGGCGCGGGCCGTAGAAATGGCGCGCGGCAAAGGCAAGCTTTTTCATCTTGCGGCCGACCGCGGCGCGATGCAGATCGCGGTCGTAGGCCTCCAATGCCGTCGCGTCGCCGTCGAGCGATCGCGCGATCGCGCGGGCGGCGAGTTTACCGTGCTCGAAGGCGCACGAGATGCCCTCGCCCATCAGCGGATCGACGCCCGCCGCGTCGCCGGCCAGAATGACGCGGCCGCTTGTGTAATGATCGCGCGAGTCGAACCATCGGATCGGAAAAGCGCGAAACGGCTGGGTGCGATTTTCAAGCGCGGCGAGCGGCAGCTCCGGAAACGCCGCGCGCAACTCGGTCAGCATCTGCGCCTGCTCGCCACCTGCGGCGCCCGACGCACGAGGATGCTGATCGTAAATTCCGACGTTGAGATGCGGGACTCCATCGATCAGGCATGGGAACGACCACGCGTAACCGGGAATCCCCGCGCTTACGCATCGGAAGTCGAAGCGGTAGCGATGGTCGGCAAACTCGACAGCGTCGCGCGGATCGACCGGAATATCGGTCATCAAGGCGCGCCCGATGGATTCCTTGCCGGGCCCAAACACGGCGGCACGCACCCTGCTGCCGGAACCGTCGGCACCGACGAGGATTGAGGCCTCGAAGGCGCCGCGGTCGGTTTCGACGCGGACGCGACTTGAGTTTTGGGTAACGCCGATGACTCGAGTGCGCTCGGCGATAATCAAGCCGGCCGCGCGCGCTGCGCGCGCAAGGCGCGCATCGAACTCGTCGCGGCGGATAACCGTGCATAGCGGTTCGCCGCGATCGATCTCGACGACGCCGACCGGCGTGCGCGCCTCGCCGCGCATCACGATACAGGCCGCAACCTCGAGCGCGAGACCCAACTCTTCGAGCGCGAGGATCGTTTTCGGGATGAGTCCGCCGGCGCAGGTTTTGAAGCGCGGATGCGCCGATTTTTCGAGCGCGACGATTCGCCCCGCGAGCGCGGGGCGTTCGCGAAGCAGGTAAAGAGCGGTTGCGAGACCTGCGGGGCCCGTGCCCGCGATTAGGACCTCGCACCTGGAAAACGAATCAGCCACCGAATGAGTCCCTGTCCGATAGGGGTAGCATCGCGGGCATCAGCGAGAAAGCGCGCATACTCGGGCGCGGACAAAATACAGCGGCGCCGCGGAAACGAATCCACGGCGCCGCCGGTTACGGAGGAGTTAGATCGAAGATCGCCAACCTCGCGGGTCAGTCGCCGCCTCCGGGCTTGATCACCGTATAGAGAGTCGAGTCGCCGCGCGCGACCAACAGCAGCGCAGACTTCTTGCTGCTCTTGACGTCCTTGGCCATCGCCACGAAGTCCTTAACGTCGGCGACCTTTTGCCGGTTGATTTCGAGGATGACATCGCCCGGCTGCAGGCCCGCATCAGCGGCTGGACTATCCGGTGCGACACGGCGCACGAGGACTCCCTTATTTCTCTGCAGATGGAACTGCTGCGCGAGCTCGGGCGTAATATCGCCGACCTGCATGCCCCAGCTTCCACCCGGTTGTTCACTCTTGGCGCTGGCTACTTTCTGCTCCTTGAGCTCGCCGATCTTGACCGACATCGTCATCTTCTTGCCGTTGCGCAGCACTTCAACGGGGACGGTCGAGTTAACCGGCGTCTCGGCCACCAGCGCGGGCAGCTCGTGCTCGTCGTGGACGGGCTTGCCATTGAAGGTGATGATGATATCGCCGCGCTCGATTCCGGCTTTGGCGGCAGGGCCATCTTTCTCGGCGCTGGCGACGAGGGCGCCTTCGGGCTTGGGCAGTCCGAAGGATTGCGCGAGATCGGCGGTGACTTCTTGGATCTCGACCCCGAGCCATCCGCGCACGACGCGTCCGTGCTCCTTCAACTGCTCCATAACGTTGCGCGCCATGTCGATCGGGATTGCGAAGCCGATTCCGTTGTTGGCGCCAGTGCGGCTGTAAATCGCGGTGTTGATTCCGATCACCTGACCCGCGGTGTTGAACAGCGGACCACCTGAGTTGCCGGGGTTGATCGAGGCGTCGGTCTGGATGAAGTCATCATAGTTGCCGCCAAGAATGCGTCCTTTGGCGCTCACGATCCCGGCGGTGACGGTCAGCGAAAATCCGAAAGGGTTGCCGATCGCGACGACCCAATCGCCGACTTCCGTGGTATCGGAATCGCCGAGCGCCGCGGCCGGAAGAGAATCCTTGGTGTCGATTTTGATCAGCGCGAGGTCGGTCTTGGCGTCCTTGCCGATCACCTTGGCGGTGAATTCGCGCTTATCCATCAAGGTGACGTGGATTTCCTCGGCGCCGCCGACAACATGATTGTTGGTCAGGATATATCCGTCAGGAGAGACGATTACGCCCGAGCCCAAGCCGTGCTGTTTGTACTCGCGGGGAATCTGTCCAAAGAAGCGGCGGAACTGCTCGAACGGATCTCCCGGTCCCATCCCCGGAGGCATCGGTGGTCCGCCTCCGCCACCTTCGCCACCACCCTGATCGCCTTCGTCGCCCGGCGCCATCTCGAACGGCATTCCGGAAGTTTTCACGTCCTGAACGACCGCGACGTTGACGACCGTCGGCATCACGCGTTTGACCAATGGCGCAAACGACCCGGTCGCGCCAAGTCGTCCGCCGTCCTTCGGGATGATCGGAGGAGTCTCTGTCGTTACGAGCGGGGCCGAGGCTGACGAAGCGGAAGCCTGCGGGCTTGAGGATTGAGACTTCGATGTGCCGTTGTCGCCGGAACTCCAGAACGGGAACGCGCCGGCGCGCGCGAAAGCGATAATGAGTCCGAGCACCACGCCGCCCGCGATGGCGGCGATTTTCCTGGCCATGCAAACCTCCTGAACAGTCGGGCGCGGCGGACAGGCCGCGGCCCTTCTCGTTTAGACGATAGAATGCGGACGAAATTCAGCCGCCCGCACTAGAATACCCGATACGGCGCCAAGGTCTAGACCAAGAATGGCTGCCAGCGGATTTATATCCGGACGGCGGAAATGGCGCTAACGGAACAGGGCGCGATTTCGTTCGACCTCGGCTATCGCCCAATCGCACCATCGCAGGTTGTGTTCCATCCAGCCGATGCCGTGGCGAAGCGTGAAGAAGGAAAACATGTAGTTCTCGTCGGGATAGTTCCGGAAACGCGCGAAGAATCCGCGCTCTATCTCCCGCAACTCGTCCAGATAGACCTGCGTCTGAAGCCTGTACTCGCGGAGCTGCGCTAGGGCGGCGTCGGCGCCCAGATGGCCCATGAAGCGCGTGCGAAGCATCGATGCGTACTTGAGCTTCATCTTCTCGAACGGGCTCGTCAGCCATTTTTGGAGCGCGCGGGAGCCGGCCGCCGTAATAGAGAACTCGCGCTTGTTGGGACGGCCGTGCTGAATCACCTCCCGGCTCTTGATCCATCCAGCGGTCTCCATCCGTTCGAGAGTCGGATAGATCTGCCCCTGATGCGCGTGCCAGTAATGGCGCATCGAGAGGTCGAATCTTTTCACGATGTCGTAGCCGGTGACACCCGGCGCCTCACTGACCAGTCCGAGCAGAGCGTACTCGAGGGACGATTTGACGGCGACACCACGCTCGCGAGGGGCGGCAGCTTTGGCGTCGGCGCGCATCGGAGGGCGTCCGATGCGCGCCGTGCGCTTTGCCAGTGGAGACAGCTTGTTCATCGCGATCGCTGTGACGTTCTCGCTCAGGCGGCGGGCACCCAATTGCCGTGGAATCCGAACGGCACGCGATGAGGAGCTTTGACGCGCGCCACCGGCTGGCCGCCGAAGTCCTGCGCGTGCTGGATCACCATCTCGCTCGAATTTTCCGCGGGATCATACCAGACCGAAAGTACGTAGCCGTCGTCCTCCGCCGACGCACCGGTGCGCGGTACGAACACGGGCTCGCTTGGCGCCATCTTGCCGCCCAGCGTCTGAATCTCGCGCGCGCCGGTATCGTAGTCGCGCTTGACGACGGCGTTGAAGCCCAGGCCGCGCTCGGTAGCACCGCTGCTTGCGGCGAAGTAGCCATAGCGATGCCTTAGGCCGGCGCGGCGCTCGTCGAGGCGCGGAAATTCGTTCACGATGTCGTCGATTTGGCGGTCGCGCACGGAACCATCTTTCAGGTTAAGCGTCCATCGCCACGGTAACGGCGGTTCACCAAACAAGATGCCGCCCATGTCGAGCGATTTGAAGCGGCAACCGTCGACGATGAGCGAGCCGTTTTCCTCGTAGGCGTTGAGGAAGTGAAACACGAAAAACGGGCCGATGTGGAACCATTTGACCTCGCCCGACTTGCGATTCATCGCGCCGATCTTCGTGCCGTGCTCCGGCTCCCAGTTCATCACCGGCAATCCCTTCGCGGCGTTTTCGATCCGGAACACGGACGGACACACAAAGAAAATCGCGTAATTATCGGTGGCAACGAAATCGTGCATCATTACCGGCAGCCCGGAATCGATCGCGCGCGCCTCGAGCAGATTTCCCGCCTTGTCGGCACGGTACCAGGTCACGTAGGGCGGGAACGGCGAGTAGCCGAAGAACAACAGATCGCCGTTTGCGGGATCGTACTTCGGATGCGCCGTCATCGGTCCGTTAAGCTTGCCACCAAAGCTGTACATCCCGACGGTTCCGAGCGAATCGCGCCCAAGCTCGGTCGGCAATCCGGCTTCCATCAGGGCGAGCAGCCGGCCAGCGTAGCCGATGATATTGGTGTTGGCCTGATTCTTCATTGGCGGCGCGTCGGCGGGGACTTCGCGCGTCAGGCCCTCGATTAATCCGCCGTAGAGCGCGCGGCCGTACTTCATCTCGGCCTTCAGGCCGTCGGTCTTCACGTAGCGATTGCGATAGGCGGCGCGACCGTCGCGGAGCAGGAACGCGTGCACCATTCCGTCGCCGTCG
>JAJZAG010000181.1 GCA_021799555.1 Deltaproteobacteria bacterium
GCTCCTCGTGGGCGCGGCTGCTTTGCCCGGTGAAGGTAACGCCATAGCCTTGCCGGCGAAGTGGATATCGACGGCGGCTTTTACTTCGCGAGCCTGCTTCTCCAGTGCCGTTTTCAAATCGCTCCACGCGCGTGCTTCAGTATCGCCCGGCCCAAGAGTGGGAGCAGCCGGCAATGGACCGGGTAGGCTCGTAATCGGATAAAACCGAATCATGCTCTTGAACAGCCCGCACGTCAGGCGCATCCACTCATTGGTCGCGTCGATAGAGTTCACGTCGTCGTAGCCGAGCGAGCCAGCCAAGTCGTGCCCGTCAGGATCGGGGCTGAGATGTAGAACTCCCAGCGCGGTCACATAGTTATTGTAAGCAATCGTCTGAAAGTAGTCATCGCACCATTCGCAATCGTCCGGCGATGCGGACATAACCGGAGGCGGGGGAGGAACAGGAATCCCAGAGGTCGGACGGCTCGCCATCGAATTGACCGATCGCGGGAGACGATTCATGGCAGCGATCAGTGAAAGCGTATCGGTGTGCCAGTCTTCGATCCATAGGCTCAAGTATTTGATGAGTTCCGTTGTCTTCGGGTTGTTGGCCACTTGTCTGCCTCCTAATCGCTTACGCGCCGTCATCCTGGAATCTTATATTGCGGAGATCGAGCCGCACCGCAGCCCTGTCGCGAATGCAGATTTCCGGCGCGGGCGAGCCAAATCCGGTATGGTTCGCGCGACTTCATCTTGTCCATATTCCAAGGCAACAACTTATCCGGATGCGCGTGACGCTAAATCATGTCAAGTTAAAATTCAAGCGGAGCTCGGAGCTGCTGTCCGGTCAGAGTTATCCGGTCCAAGTCTTCGGATGCCATTGGGATCGACCGGCATCAGGAGCGCAGAATCGCGGCCCGCGGGTGTGCAGTCGTGAAGCCGCCACGGCCGTCTTCCGTATAGACAGAAGGACTTGGAGGATGAACAGGCCCGGTGGCGCCACCGATCTTCAAAACCGGCCTGGCTGCTAATCTGCCAAACTCGCAGTTTGCAACGATCGAAAAGCGATCCATTGGTTGAGCGGACACGGAAAAAACCGCCGCCGGTCATGAGCGGCGGCGGTTGATGAATCTTCCAGAAGGATGCCGCGTACGACAAGGAGCAAATATCGAGTTTAATTTAAGTGCGTGAAATGCGCGATCAGCAGCGGCGAGCATAACCTGGCCGGGCCGATTAACGCGCAGTTAGTTTCACGGCACGTCTGGGTCGCCTACTGGCAGGCGGGATCTTTATTGAGACTGAGACCGTTTTGAGAATAGACATTGCGCGGATTCCATAGCATCCATCCGTCGGAGCCGAACTTGTCCGCAGCGGCGGTCTGTTGCTTGATTTCCTTGGCGCCGAAAGGGCGGCGGTCAAAAGCGTAATCGCGGAATGCCTGCAGCCAGGGACGGAATCTTATCGGGGGAACGCCGGTGCGCTGTTGAGCGCGCTCAAGGGAACGATAGACGATCTCATAAGGATGCGCGACCGGATCATGATAGCCGGGGATGCCGAACTGGAATCCTGATGGGTACAGCATCGGCGAAATGTAATCGAGAATTCCCGGCAAGTCCTCAAGCTGCTGGCCGATGTCGGTATCGTTGAGATTCCACGCGACGTAACCGAAAATGTCGGCAGCGAGAAAAACATTGTATGGAACGAGCGCGTGGCGCACGTCCTGAAGGAAGTCATCGATTGCGGCGACCCGGTTAGAGCGCGTATTCGGCTTGGCGTACACGAGTCCGATCGCGTCGGGAAAGCGTACGTAATCCAGTTGAATCTCATCGAAGCCGGCAGTGGCTGCCTCAACGGCGACGCCGATGTTGTACTTTATGACCTCTGCGTCGAAGGGATCCGTCCAAGCGAGATGTAGCCGATCGCTGTAAATTTTGCCGCTGGAGCAGTGCACCGCCAGTTCGGGCCGGGCGCGCGCGAGGCGGTCGTCGCTGAAGACGACGATGCGGGCAATTGTGTAAATGCCGCGCTCGTGGAACTGACGAACCTGCGCCGCAAGATTCTTGATCGTGATGAGGCTTTGCGCGCCGACTTTCGCCGCAAGTGGAATCGAGCTCGCATAGGCGATTTGCCCACGTTCGCTCTTGAGGTCAACCACAGTCGCATTGAGCTCCGTGGCCTCGATCAAATTGAGCGCTTGCATGCGCAGCGCGCCGCTCCCGATGCCATAGACGGATAAGTAAAGCGCCTTGGGTTTGAACGGCCGCAGCGCGATTTCCGCCTGGCCGCGGCGAAGCGATGCCGCCGGCACCGTGAGGCGCAGGTGCCCATACGCGCGCACGCCGACGCTGTCGGCCTCGCCCTCGATGGCGAAGGAACCGTCAGTGCGCGTTCTAACGACGGTGTCTTTCAGCGTCACGAAAGCGCCGTCGATAGGCGCGTGGGTGGCGGCGTCGACCACCTTGCCGCGCAAAGTTGCAGCCGCGGCCGGCGCCGTGATGACCATCGCGAGAAGAAATAGCGAGGCGATAGAACGCACGAACAATTTCATTTGATGTTTTCGGTCCGCCCGCGCGATTCGGCGGTTCCTCCTTCGACAATTCTTTCAAACGTCTTGCCCTGGTCCCCCTCTGTCATCAGGTAGCGCGGCAGCGCCATGAGGTTGTCGTGCGTCGTAGCGGGCCGTCGTTCGATGCTGAAGCCGGCGATATAGCCGCATTGGCGCGCAAGACCGATAAGTTCATCGTCGTATATGCCGAAGGGCCACGCCAGCATATCCACCTTGCCGCCCAGTTTCTGTTCCAGCCGTCGCCTTGATTTGACGAACTGATCGCGCGCGAAGCGCTGATAGTCGGCAGGACTGCGTTTGCGCTCTTCGATATGGAAGTTCGGATGCCAGAAGGTATGCGACTGAACGTCGAACAAGCCCGTCGCCTTGAGCTCGGCAAGCTCCTCCCAGGTCATCGCGTAGGAGGCGTTGGAAATGGCGGAAGGGTAAATGAAAAGGGTGACAGGAATTTTGTATTCTTTGACCAGCGGCAGCATCTCGGAGAAAACAGACGCATGGCCGTCGTCAGCCGTGATTACGATCGAATTGGGCGGGGGCGGCGGCGCTTGGCCCATGAAAAAGCGCACGACCTCGCGCAATGGTACGACCGTTATGTGATGGTCTTTCAGGAAGCGCAATTGGTCGGCGAAGACCGCCGTTCTCACGGTCATGCTGTCGGTGACCCGCGCGCCGAATCGATGGTAAACGAGGATTGGGATGCGGACCTGGGGCGATTGAGCTTGAGCACGCGAGGCGGTGGGCAAGCCGACAGCAAATGATATTAAACAGGCTAGTGCGACGAAGCTGAGAATTAGACGAGCGTGTCGGCTTCGAAATCTCGCACGGCGGGGGGCGCGCGGCGCGGCGGCGGTGCGGTTCATGCGCGAAGAGCGGATGGCGGGCGGGTTACACACCGTCAGTGTCAGTAAAGCAGGTATTTAGCGCGCATGCTTCTGAACGCCGTGAGTCGCCTGGTCCATTCGTGTGCGATTGTCTTCGGATTGTCGCCGCGCTTTACGTCGTCTAAGACCCGGCGCGAGCCGATCAGTCCCAACGTTTGAGCAACTCGGAATTTCGCTGGATAAAGACGGAGCAGCGCGCTGATAATCTCGATTCCCAGCGCCGGCGAATCCAGCTTGTCGCGGTCGATCAGTTCAATCCGGACCCCGTGGCATCGCTGGCCCTTGTAAGGCTCCGCCTCCGGGATGAAATCCTCCGGCTCGAAACCGACCCCGGGAATTTGCTCACGATCCAGGTAGCGCGCGAGCTTTAGGCTATCGATCCACGGCGCACCCACCACCTCGAAGGGCGTTGCGGTTCCCCGGCCGACGCTGACATTGGCCCCTTCGGCGAGCGCCACGCCAGGATATAGCGCCGCCTCGGCAAGCGAGCGGAGGTTGGGCGAGGGATTGATCCAGCGCAGGCCGGTGTCGTCGTACCAGTCGGCACGCCGGTAGCCGCGCATTGGAATTACGTGAAGCCGTACGCCAATTTGATTTTCGGTGTTAAACATCCGGGCGAGCTCGCCGATCGTCATTCCATATCTGACGGGAAGCGGAAAATAGCCGGTGAACGATTCGAGGTTCCGGTCGAGCACGGGCCCTTCAACCACGTCAGCGTCGATTGGATCTGGCCGGTCAAGGACGTAAAAATCGATCCCCTGCCTTGCGGCAGCCTTCATCGCGTAGGCCATCGTTGTGATGTAGGTGTAAAAACGTGTTCCCGCGTCCTGAACATCGAACACCATCGCGTCGATTCCGGTAAGCATCGCCGGAGACGGCATCGTGACGTCGCCGTACAGACTCAATACAGGCAGGCCTGTCGCCGGGTCCATCCCCGAACTGATCCGTTGATCGACGTTGGCATAAAACCCGTGCTCGGGAGTGAAAATCGCAACCAGCTTGAGGTCGGAAGCTGAACGAAGCAGGTCGATATCAGTTCTGCCAGCGGCGTCTCGGCCGGTCTGATTGGTGATCAATCCGATTCGCAAGCCGCGAAGAGGCGTAAAATTCTCGGCCCTCAGGACATCGATTCCAGTCGCAACCTTTCCGTGGTCGGCTTCGTGCCCGGCGTTGCCGACCGCCGCGTAGTAGCGCGCCAGCCCAGGCGCCTTCGCAATGATCTGTGCAGGAGTGAGCGGCGGCATCGACGCGGAAATCAGGCTGACGATCTGTTTGCGCAAGGGTTGAGCATCTCCATGTCCGTCAGGGTAGGTCCGATTAGTCAGGACGATTACATAGACCCTCGTGACGGGATCGATCCAAATCATCGTACCGGTAAAGCCGGTATGGCCAATCGAGCCTGCGGGAAAGAGCTGGTCGCGATTTGATGCGAATGGTGGCCCGAGGTCCCAGCCCAGCCCCCGCAATCGCTGTGCGCTGTGCGGCGACTCGGGCAGACTCATGGCCGCAATCGACGAACGGCTAAGAATTCGTACGCCTCGAAGCTTGCCTCGGTCGAGCAACATTCGGGCAAAAATCGAAAGATCGTCCACGGTCGAAAAGAGGCCGGCGTGTCCCGCGACACCGCCCATCCGGTAAGCGGTCGGATCATTAACGCCCGTTCGAGTTGGTTCGCGGCTCAACCGCACAGTTGGCGCGATTCGGAGCATCTCGTTCGGCGGCGGCGTGAAGCTAGTATTAATCATCCCAAGCGGCTGGAAGATGTTGCGTTTGCAGTAGACCTGTAGCGGCAAACCCGAGACTCGACGAACCAACTCGCCCAGGACCTCGAAATTTTCATCGCTATAGAGGTAGCGTGTGCCGGGCGGGAACAGCGGGTGATCCGCTGCTAACATCGCCATGGCCGTGTCGTAACCCGACCATCGCCGCCGCAGTTCGAGATCGGGCTTGAGTCCCGAATAGTGCGTGAGCAAATCCCGGATCCGTATGTCGCGTTTGCCTGCCGCCCCAAATTGCGGCCAGTATTTGGCTACCGGAGCGTCAAGGTCGAGTCTGCCGCGCTCGGCCAACTGCAACACGGCGGTGGTAGTTGCAATCACCTTGGTGACAGAGGCCAGATCGAATACCGTATCCGCCGTCATCGGAACTCGATCCGCTCCGACCCTCCACGACCCAAACGCACGCCGATAGACAATTTCGTCGGCCTGGCCGATCAGAACGACCGCGCCGGGAATATGCCCCCTTGCGATCTCGCCGCGAACAATGTCCGCAATTGGACCAAGCGAATCAGCCGAGAGTGAAACTGGGCTTGCAGTCGCCGCGTGACTACGCGCCGCAACTTGGCAGAGACTGAAGGCAGCTACCAGAGCGACGGTTCTAATCCACAAGGCTCGCATGGTTCACTTCCCTCAGTCGTAGGCTGGTAAATCCATCCTACCTCTGGAGCCTCGGATGAGAACACTGCTTTGGCGCGATGCGCAGTGAGACAAGCCACCGGAGCGCGCACGGAAGATAGTTACCAGACGCGTTTCGAGGAATTTTTGTCTGCTCGTTCATCGGTCACCGTCGAGCGGTCAGCACCATCAGCGAATGAGCCGCGAGATTCAACTTTGAGCCAGCGACCTCCCGCGCGGCGCCGTCGGACACAATATCTTCCGGGGCAGCGGCGGCCGTATCGATGACGCGCTGCCACGGCGCGCTGCTCAGCGGCGGAACGCGAAACTCCATCGGTTGCTCGCCGGCGTTTGCGAGCAGGCATAGACAGGTTCCCCGATCCTCTGAGTCGCGAATCACGCAAGCGATGATTGGCTCAGGCGCGCTCCAATCGGGATATTCTCCAGAAGGGTTGAACCAGGTTACCTCGTCCGCCGTATAGAACTTCTCTCGCGACACAACGGGATGGGACTTGCGAAAGGAGATTAGCTCCCGCACAAAACGCAATAGCTCGCGATTTTTATCCGGCAAACGCCAGTCGTACCACGAAGCCTCGTTGTCCTGGCAGTAGGCGTTGTTGTTGCCGCGCTGGCTGCGCCCAAACTCGTCGCCGCCGAGCAGCATCGGAACGCCGCGCGAGAGCATCAGCGTCGCGAGCAGATTTTTCATCTGCCGCAGGCGCACTGTGGACACAGCGGGGTCGGCGCTTTCGCCTTCGAGGCCGTAATTGCGGCTGAAATTCGAGTCGGTTCCGTCGCGATTCGCTTCGCCGTTGGCCTCATTGTGCTTGCGTTCGTAACTGACCAGGTCGCGCAGCGTGAAGCCGTCGTGGCAGGTAATGAAGTTGATGCTGTTGAGCGGCTCCTTGCCGCCGCGTTGATATATATCCGCGCTGCCGCACAGCCGGCTGGCAAACGCCGCCGTCATACCGGCGTCTCCTCGCCAGAAACGCCGCACGTCGTCGCGATAACGACCGTTCCATTCCGACCAGCGCTGACCGGGGAAGCTCCCTACGAGATAGGCGCCGCCTGCGTCCCAAGCTTCGGCGATAAGCTTTCCGTCGCGTAAAATAGGATCTTCGGCAATTCGTTCCAGCAGCGGCGCGTTGCTCGCGAGACTACCCGATTCGTCCCGCCCGAGAATCGCGGCCAGATCAAACCGGAAGCCGTCAACGTGCATCTCGATAGCCCAATGACGCAGACAGTCCAGGATGAATTCCCGCACCACCGGGTGATTGCAATTGAGCGAATTGCCGCAGCCCGAGTAGTTCAGGTACCGGCGCCCACCATCGGCAAGCAAATAATAAATGGGATTCTCAAGCCCGCGAAAGCTGAGCGTCGGTCCCAATTCGTCACCTTCCGCCGTGTGGGTCAGCGCGATGTCGAGAATCACCTCGATGCGCGCGGCATGAAGCTCGCGCACCATCTCTTTGAATTCCGCAAGCTGCTGCCCCGAACCGCGAGAAGAGTAGCTTTCCTTTGGCGCGAAAAAGCCGACGCTGCTATAGCCCCAGTAGTTGCGCAGGCGTTCGCCGGTGAGCGGGTTGGCGCGGCGGAGTTCGTTTTCGTTGAACTCCTGTACCGGGAGCAGTTCGATCGCGGTCACGCCCAATGTCTTCAGATAAGGAATCTTCTCAATCACGCCTCGGTAGGTGCCGGGGTGTTCCACGCCGGAGGACGGATGAAGCGTAAGACCACGCACGTGGGTCTCGTAGATAATCGTCTCTTCCCAAGAGTGCTTGAGCGGCCGGTCAGCGCGCCAATCGAAGAGCCGCTCGACCACCACCGCTCGGCACGCCTGGGCGGCATTGTCAGTCTGCGAAAATGAAAGATCCTTGCCCGGCGAGCTAGG
>JAJZAG010000182.1 GCA_021799555.1 Deltaproteobacteria bacterium
GCTGACCGAAATCGCTCACAAATAAAGTCGGAGCCTCGGAAATACTTCCCGCAGCGGGCGGCGATCTCTCGCCGCCCGCTGCGTTCGCGCAGTTTCGCCCAAACGCCGGGAGCGCTATAGATGAAAACGATGGCTACACGGCTCGCAATCTTAGGCGGGCAGCCGCTTCGTCTACGCGAGTTCACGCGTTGGCCCGTGTTCGACGATCGCGAGCGCGTGCAACTCGAAGAAGTGCTCACTTCCGGCAGCTGGGGCGGCTATCCGAGTCCGAACCGCAAGGCAACCGAACTCGAGTCGCGATTCGCCGTATTGCAGGGCGCGCGCTTCGCGATCGCCGTCACTTCCGGCACGACGGCGCTCGAGGTTGCACTGAAGGCGCTCGCGGTCGGTCCCGGTGATGAGGTGATCGTTCCCGCAATAACCTTCGCCGCGACCGCATCTGCCGCAATCGCGTGCATGGCTCGCCCGGTTTTCGCCGACGTTGATCCTGCTACTGCGTGCATAGATCCCGCCAGCGTCGCGCAGCTCATCACGCGCCGCACCAAAGCAATCATTCCGGTGCATTACGGCGCCTCCGCCGCCGACCTTGACGCGCTCACCGTACTTGCGCGCGAGCGCTCGATTCCGATCGTGGAAGACTGCGCGCACGTTCCCGGCGCGAGATGGCGTGATCGCGGAGTCGGCACCTGGGGCGCTCTTGGATGCTTCAGCTTTCAATCGAGCAAGCCGATGACCGCCGGCGAAGGTGGAATGATCATCACCGACGATCCCGAGCTCGAAGCGCGCTGCCAGTCCCTGATTAACTGCGGGCGGCGCCGTCCGGGCGATACTTTCGAGACTCCTCTTCTCGGCGCTAACTACAGGATGACCGAATGGCAGTGCGGTGTGTTGCTGGCGCAACTCGATCGGCTCCCCGAACAGATCGAGCGCAAAAGCCGCAATGCCGAGCGGCTGCGCGCGGGACTCAACGCGATTAAGGGCCTGCACGCCGTACCACGCGACTCACGTCTGACCCGCGAGGTCATTTACGCATTCATCTTCATGATCGATGAATCTGAGCTCGGAGTCTCTCGCAATCGCTTCGTACGCGCGCTCCGCGCTGAGGGCATTCCGTGCGGGGTTGGAAACGATCCCGTATATCGCTCCGCGCTATTACCGGCCGAATCAATCCTATACCGGACCGCGTGCACCCTCGCGGGTGTGCCCAATCCGCCGCCACCCGATTGTCCGCATGCCGAAAGGGCTTTTGAACATTCGATGGCGGCGATACCGCATGAGGTGCTGCTGGGCGGCGAGCACGACATCGACGACATAATCGCCGCCGCGCGCAAAGTCGCCGGCTGCGCCGAGGAACTACGCGCCGCGCGGCTCGAACCTGGCGGGTGATCTGCGATGACCCACCTTTACGCGGGAGCGGCACGCGTGCGACTCGAGCCACCGCTCGGGCTTGCGATGCTCGGTTACGGCTCGCGAGTCGGCGTTGCGCAGGGAGTGCATGACGAGCTCGCGGCGCAAGCAATGGTCATCAGCGACGGCGCGCGCAAGCTCGCGATTTGCGGGGTCGATCTGCTCGCAATCGGCAAGCGGATCGCCGACGAAATCCGCGCCGCCGTCGCAGCGAGAAGCGATCTTCCGGCGGACGCGATTCTGATTTGCGCCACTCACACTCATTCCGCGCCCGCGTTCAATATTTTCGCGACCCCACGCCTCGGATCTCAGCTCTCCGGCGCGCGCAGCCTCGAATGGGAACGCGCTCTTCCGGGAAAGATCGCCGATGCGATTGTCGCGGCAAATCGCACTCTCGAACCGGCGTATCTGAAAACCGCACAAGCCCGCTTCACGCTCGGAACCAACCGACGCATGCGCCGCGCCGATGGACGGATTCAACTTGCCGCGAATTATTCGGGAATCGCCAACGACACCGCCGTAGCGCTGGCGGCTTTTCGCCCGGACGGCAGCGCGATCGGCGCAGTGCTTAACTATCCGTGCCACGGCGTCGTGCTGTGCGAAGATAACCTCCTCTACTCGCGCGACTGGATCGGGTACGCGATCGACGAACTCGAGCGCGGTCTCGCGCGTAGCTCGGGCACGCCGCCTCTAGCGCTGTTCATACAGGGAGCGACCGGAAATATTGACCCGCGCAGCCGCGGAAGCTTCGCCGTAGCGGACGAGTATGGCACCGCTGCCGGGCGGTCGATTTGCGCCGCACTCACCGCCGCGCCAATCTTGGAAGCGAAAACGATCGCATTCCGCTTCATCGAACTGAAACTCAAGCTCAAGCCGCTAGACGACGCGCTTGCTACCGCGCGCCAATGCGCCGCGCAAACTGGAGCCTCGCTGGAAAGCCATCGCGGCGGCGAAGGATTCCAGCTAAAGCGCCTGCGCGATCATCATCAGCAATCGCTCGATGCGCTCGCCGCGCTTCAAGCGCTACAGGAAGTCAACCGTCGCGACAAACGCGTCGATATGGCGCGCGGCGAAATGGCGACCGCGATGAGCCTGTTTAGGCTGGGCGATCTCGCGGTCGTCGGAATTCCCGGCGAAGCGTTTGTTGAGTTCGGTCTTGCGTTGCGCGCCAATCCATATTTCGCGCACACGCTCATCGCATGCTACTGCAACGATTTAGTCGGCTACATCCCCACCCGTGAGGCATACTCGCAGGGCGGCTACGAGGTCGACACCGCGCGCGTCGCCTGCGGCACCGGTGAGATGGTTGTCGCCGCAGCGCTCGCCACGATGCGCGAATTGCGCGCTACCGGATAGCCGAGGGAGTCATTCGCGATGCCGCGCACGATCCTGATGGGAGATCCCACTCACTTCTCAGTGCGCGGTGGCGCGAATCCGCATACGCGCAACCTTCTCGGAATACGCAAGCGCGTAAACGCGGACCGGGCGCGCGCGCAATGGCACGCACTCGCCCGCGAACTTACCGCCCGCGGCGTCGAGGTGTGCGTGATTCCGCCCGATCCGAAACGTACGGGGCTGGTTTTTCCCGCTAATGCGGGCTTTCTTTTTCCACTCGAAGCTGGCGGCCCAAAGATCTTCCATTTGTCTCATCTGCTACCGACACGAGCACCGGAAATAGACATCTATCGACCTTTTATACGCGCCATGGGGTACGAAACGCGCGAGGTTGCCGCACCATTCGAAGGCGAGGCTGACTTCTTTCCAGCCGGACGCTTCATGATTTTTACGCACGGGCGCATAGAGCGGCAGCGATTCGTCGCGCGGATCGGAATCCCACCGTGGAAGCGCATCTACGGCTTCCGTTCGGATATCGCCGCGCTCGCCGAGCTTGAACGCGCCGCGAGCGGGCGGCCGATTCTGCCGCTCGAGCTGACGCTCGAAGCGCACTACCATGGCGACACGGTTCTGTGCTCGTTCGGTCCCGCGCGTGAATACCTGCTTGCGTATCTGGACGGTCTCGCGGCAGACTCACGCGCGCGCCTGAAAGACGAATTTGGCGCGAATTTAATCGAACTCGGACCCGGCGACGCGGCTCTCTATGCGGCCAATTCGTTTCAGAGCGAACTTGATGGAATACTTTACCTTTTCATGCCGCGCGGCGTCGGCAAGGAATTGCTCGACGCGGTGCGCGCACGCGGCGTCGAGCCTGTCCTATGCGACGCCACCGAATTCCTGATCAAGGGCGGAGGCTCGATCAAGTGTATGATTCTTGATCTCGGCCCGCGCGGCGAACAACCATCCGCCGGCGCAGAGTTCCGCGCCGAGCGCAGCTACCAACGCGTGTTCGGCGCTCGGTCCTCCGCGTAACGTGCGTTCATCCGCCTAGCGCGCGATCAGCCCGTCGTTTGAGATATCCAAGGCGAATGCGAGTTCGAGCGCAAGCGCGCTGGGATGTGCTTGATAGTATTCGACCTCCGGAGCGCCGCGCATAGTATTCAGCACCCGTTCCGCTCCAACCTCCGAGAAGCCAATTCGCTCAAAGAATTTTCGCACTCCAGGAGGCGCAAACAGATAAAGCGTCCGCGCACCGCGCGTGTGGGCGGCCTTGCGCGCCGCTGCCATCAATAGCCCGGCGATTCCGCGGCGACGCATAGATTCCACAACGTACAAGGAGCGAACCAGCGCCGCATCAATCTTCGGCTCGACGCCTACCACGCCAACCGGATCATCACCGAAAAACGCGATCAAGTAGCACGCGGCGGGCCACTGGATCCCGTACGTGATCATATCGCCCGCTTCCAAGAGCGCACGCACGGCCGCAAGGTTACGACTCTGTGCGATTACGAGTTCACCGGGCCGAGGCCGCCGCAACGCCATCGCGAACCATCCCTGCATCACCTATTCGAGCACAGCGCGTCCGCCGACGAAGATTCCGCGCATCGACGGCCGCACGTCTTCGACTCTGAACCCGGCACGGGCGAGCACCGCAGCAGTCTCGCGATTCGGATGACATCCCGCGAACGTCCGCGACCATAGCGGATCGACAAGGTCCTGAAACGTTGCGAGAACGCGGCCGGGTGCGCGCACGTGCTCGACGAAATAGAGCTTACCTTCGGGCTTGAGCACGCGCGCAACTTCGGCCATCGCTGCCGCCGCGTCGGGAATCGTACAGAGAACGAGGCACGCCACGGCGGCGTCGAACGTCGCGTCGCGAAACGGAAGTGCCTGCCCGTCGCCCGAAATCAGGTCGATTTTCGCCCGCGCCGCGTGCGCTCGCGGAATCGACCGCCGGAGCATTTCCCAATCGGGCTCGATCCCGATTACGTGCGCCTCGGGCGGGTAATAGCGAAAGTTAAGACCATTGCCGAAACCGATTTCAAGCACGCGGCCCGAAAGCGATCCGACCAGGCGCGAGCGCATTTTGTCGGCGCCGCGGCTGTCGCTGCGAGCGGTCAAGGCTTCATAAACCCACGCGAAAACAGGATGTTCGTGCGCAGAAGGCATCGCTGCTGCTCACTTCTTCGGCGGCGGAAAAAGCTGCGCGCCGCTGTCCGCTTCCACCACGGTGATCGCCTTGACAGGACATCCGCGCGCCCCCGCGAGTATAGTTGCGTCAGGTGCGCCGGTTGGATTGATCACCTGCGACTTTCCATTGTCGTCCAGTTGAAAAACTGCGGGGACGTTTTCCACACAATCGCCGCTACCGATGCATCGCGACTGGTTTACGGTAATTGTCAGCTTCGCCATCCCTTGAACCTCCGAACCGCGTTCGTCACACAACCGCACAATAGAATCCCGATACGTGCGCGGGCAAGGGTGCGCTCGATGCATTGAAACGCGAGGCGGCGGCGGCAATACTCACGTGGAAGGGAGCAAAATCGAAACAACGCGATGTCAAAAATCCTCGGCACCGGCATCGACGTGATTGAAGTCGAACGCATCAGGCGCGCGCTCGAGCGTCCTCGCACTGGCGCGCGGTTTCTCGCGCGCGTCTTTACCGAGCGCGAAGCCGCCTACTGCGATTCGCGCGGAATCGCGCGCTTCCAGAGCTACGCGGCGCGCTTCGCATCGAAGGAAGCGGTGATGAAAGCGATGGGGACCGGATGGAATCGCAACGTCGGGTGGAGCGAGATCGAAGTGACGCGCGAACGCGGCAGAGCACCAGCCATCGTGCTGCACGGAAAGTCGGCGGCGTTCGCGGCGCGGCGCGGAATCGATGCGTTCCACTTGAGCATCACGCACACCGTGCGCGAGGCTCTTGCCCACGTTATCGCGGAGGGAAAGGAAAAAGACTAAGCGCGGAATGTACGGATCCGGCATGCAGATTCCGGACGCAATCTGTCTGTAAATCTGCGAAACCTGAGATTGATCCTCTCATTTCTTCGCTGGCGCCGTAGCGCGGAATACTGCGGGGGGTTTGTCGAATTGGCTGAAGCTGAAGTCACTTATCGAATAGACCGCCTTACTCGCCGTCGAGATCGCGTAATACTCGATTTGCTGCTGCGCTTTCTCACCCGGCTCGGACGCGCTCGGCTTGAGGGTTATCTTCGAGAATCTTACCGCACCTATCGGCTTGCTATCCTTGCCGAGCAGGGTCACAACGATGCGCGGCGCATCGAGGCCGAATGGCTTCGGCGATAGCATCGGATCGGCAATTATCGAGACCCCCTTCAAATCGCGAATCTCATCGAGAAACCGCTCGACGACGGGAACGTCGGCGGGCGCCGTACTTCCGCCCTCGACGACGTTCCACTTGCCGTCTGGAGTTCGCACAAGGCTGAACTTGTCGGTGCCCACGGTGAGATCGGCGCTCTGGACCGACGCCGGGTCAAAGTTGAAAACAGTTCTGTCGCGCAGGTCTCGCGCCGACTTGTCCACCGCACCCATCACCCATTCGTGCACGGTGTAAACCGGCGTCGCTTCACCGCGCCGCACGTAGATTCCGTCCTTGCCCTGCTCAGTCTGTTTGAATCCGAAGAGCAGCGATTCTTGGGCGCCACCCTTGCCGTATACCGTAATGGTCAGGTGCGGCTTCTCAAGACCATACTGCGAAACGCTCGCGGGTGCGTCGTTGATGAAGTCCGCGATCTTGGTTTCGAGCAGAGAAGTCAGCAACTGTCGAACCTGAGTTGGATCGGCAGTGTACGCGCCAGGCTTGGTGATCTTCCACTTGTCACCGTCGCGAACAACCTCGACCTCCGAGCCATCATCCTTTGCGATTGTGAAGCGAGTTACGTCGTCCACCTTAAACGTCATCAGGGTGCGATTACGCAACTGATCGACGGTCTTGTTCATCCCTGCCGGAAACGCCGACGAGGTCAGCATGATCGCCGGCTTATCGGTGCGCTTCACATAGGCGCTGAACCCGATCGGGGTGGTTTTGCCGACGTCGATCGCGGGCAGCGTTTTCCCGCTAAACGTGGTTACCGTGACGACGACTGCAGGTTTGGCCAAGCCGAATGGTGCGAGGTCAGCGGGGTTCTCCTCGACCGTTTTAGTCACATTGGCGGTCGCTATCGCTCGGGCCAAATTCTCGGCCGTGGTCTGATCGGCATCCACGCCAATCGGCTTTACGATTCGCCATGCTCCGCTCTTGGGCCGCTCAACGACGATCACTCGATCGGGATACTTCAGTTCAATCCGCGCGATCTCGTCGGTCTTGACGCCGAGCAGTTTTTCGGCCGGTACCGGCCTCGAATAGTAACTCGTGATAAACGCGTACCCGCCGACAATGGCGAGCACCACCAAGGCAATGACCGTATTTCGAATCCGCATCGAATGAGCGCAGCCGGCCAACCGGAGTCTAGTTACGCCGCTCCCACCATACCGCAATTCCGAGTATCAGCAGCGTCTCGGGCAAGAGCAGCACCGAAAAGGCGAACACAATGCTGAACTGATCCACGGTCAGGCGGAAGCGCGACGCACGCAGCGAGCGCGGTCGAATCGAGATTGCGTTCTCTTCGCCTGCTATCCAGTCAGCACTGTTGACGAAAAAATCGCGATTATAGAAATTCGACAAGTGCTGATTGTCGATAAAATCGGTGCTGCCGAAGATTACCATCCGCGCGTCGCCCTGGCCCCATCCGAGCTGCTTCAGGTCAGCGTTGACCGCTGCGGCAACGGTAATCGGCCCGCGAATGTCCTTGTCGTCGAGCGAAGCCTTCTGCTGCTCGAACAGCATCTTCAGGTTGGTTTCGGCCCACGAGGTTTCGCTGGTCTTGGCGAGCGCAGTGACCTGCAATCCGGGCTTGAGGTCGGTCTCGACCGTCAGCGACCG
>JAJZAG010000183.1 GCA_021799555.1 Deltaproteobacteria bacterium
GGAAATCGCGATGCAGATCGCGGCGGCTAATCCGCGCGTGGTCCGGCGCGAGGAACTGGCCCCCGATATCATTGACCAGGAACGCCAGATCTACGCGCAGCAGGCGGCCGGCTCGGGCAAGCCCGAAGCGGTGATCGCCAAGATCGTCGAGGGCAAGATCGAGAAGTTCATGAAAGAAGTCTGCCTACTGGAGCAGAGCTACGTCCGCGACCCAAATCGCACCATCAACGATCTAGTGCTCGAGTTCGGCGCCAAGCTCAAAGAGAAGATCGACGTGCGCCGCTTCGTGCGTTTCCAACTCGGCGAGAATACTGAAGGCAAAACGGCCTGAACCCGATCCTCGATGAACTCCGCAAGGATCGACTAGCAGGAGAATCGACGGCGATGGACGAGGTTGAAACCGACGCTGGTGCAAAACCCCGCTTCAATCGCGTCCTGCTGAAACTCTCCGGGCAAGCGCTCGCGCAGGAGAACCACGGCGGCATCGACCTCGACGTGTTGGCCCAGTTCGCGCTCGAGGTCAAAGAAATCGCGCTCCTTGAAATTCAGCTCGCGATCGTGATCGGCGCCGGCAATTTTATCCGCGGCTCCGACTACGAGGCACGCGGAATGGATCGCTCAACCGCCGATCAGATGGGGATGCTTGGCACCGTCATCAACGCGCTCGCACTCCAGAACGCCCTCGAGCACGTGGGAGTTGGGACGCGGGTGCTGTCCGCCGTCGCGATGCAGGCGGTGGCTGAGCCCTATATCCTGCGTCGGGCTGTACGTCATCTGGAAAAGGGGCGCGTCGTGATCTTCGCGGCCGGAACCGGTAATCCGTATTTCACCACCGATACCGCTGCAAGCTTGCGCGCGCTCGAGATTGGCGCGCAGGTGATCCTCAAGGCGAGCCACACCGTTGATGGCGTTTACGATCGCGATCCGATGCGCGATCCGGGCGCCAAGCGATTCGACCGGCTCACTTATCTCGAAGTCCTGCAGAAAAACCTCAAGGTAATGGACTCGACGGCGATCTCGATGTGCATGGATAATCACCTGCCCATAGTCGTGTTCAATTTGCGCAAAGCGGGTAATATAAGAAGGGCCGTGATGGGGGAACCAATCGGCACCTGGGTGGAAAGCGCGTCATGACCTCCGAAGTCATCGAACTTGCGCGCAAGGAAATGGAGAAGTCCGTCGAGGCCTTCCGCCATGAACTCGCGCGCGTGCGTACCGGCCGTGCCTCGACGGCGCTGGTCGAAAATCTTCAAGTCAATTACTATGGGGCGAAGACTCCGATGCGCCAGTTGGCGGGTCTCGCCGCGCCGGAGCCGCGCCTGATCGTGATCACGCCATACGACAAGGGCGCGATGCACGAAATCGAAAAAGCGATCCAGACCTCCGACCTGGGCCTCAACCCAATGAACGACGGCAAGGTTATCCGCGTGCCGCTTCCCGAGCTGACCGAAGAGCGGCGCAAGGAACTCGTCAAGCACGTACGCAAGCTCGCCGAGGAATTCCGCGTCGGCGTCCGCAACCATCGCCGCGACGCCAACGACATGCTTAAGGATCTGCACAAGGAAAAGCAGATTGCCGACGATGAGATGCGTACCGCCGAGGCCAAGGTCCAGGGTTTCACGACCGAGTTCATCGAAAAGATCGACAAAGTGTTGCAAGCGAAGGAAGCCGAGATTATGGAAGTCTGAACCGGGATCTGCGGACGCCGGTCATTCGAGGTTATGTAACGCTCGCATTACGCCGTGGCAATTTCACTTCCACTAAACGACTTCCCCCAGCTTTCGCGCGATCCCGCGCGCCTTCCGCGCCATGTCGCGATCGTCATGGACGGCAACGGCCGCTGGGCGCGCCGCCGCGGCCTCGGCCGCAACGAGGGGCACCGCCGTGGCAAAGATTCCGTGCGCGCCGTCGTTGAGGCCGCTCGCGAACTCGGGATTCCCTACCTCACCCTTTTCGCGTTCTCGGCGGAAAACTGGGCGCGGCCTTCGACCGAAGTCGATTTCCTGATGCGGCTGTTCCATCGCTACCTGCTTACCGAATCCAAGCGCCTGATGAAACGCGGAATCCGGATCCTCGCCCTCGGCGACACCGAACGATTGCCGCCGCGCCTGCGCCACGTACTGGCGGAAACGGTCGAGGCGACGCGCGACAATCGCGACATGACGGTCGCACTCGCGCTCTCGTACGGCGGCCGTCAGGATGTCGTCTCGGCAGTGCGCAAAATTGCAAGCGCCGTTGTGGCAGGAGAGATTAGCACCGATCAGATCGACTCCGCCGCAGTCGAGCGGGCGCTCACCACGGCAGCGATGCCCGATCCAGACCTGCTCATCCGTACGTCGGGCGAGCTCCGTATCTCGAACTTTTTCCTCTTTCAGCTCGCCTACACCGAACTCTATTTCACGGACACCCTGTGGCCGGACTTCCGCGAACGCGAGCTTCTGAGCGCGATCGCCGCCTTTCAGATGCGCGAGCGACGCTTCGGCGGCGTTACTCCCGGCTAGTCCGGCAAACGGCGGGATCCGGCTTAGTGTGCTAAAAACGAGGCTCGTTACCGCCGCGTGGGCGCTGCCTGCGGTTGTTGCGGTCGTGATTTTCGTGCCGACTTGGATATTTTCGGCTTTCATCGGAACACTTGGGCTGTGGGCGCTGTACGAAGTCGCCACGATGACGCATTCGCATGATTCTCTCTCGCTCCTGATCTTGGCCGCTCTGGGCGCCGCACCAATGGTGGCGCTCATCGCTGTTGGCGATAGCGGACTATGGGCCGTTCCAGCCGCCGTGATTATTGCGATGTTAGCGCTGGTCGTGTCGGTCGCGATGCGAGGGCCGACGCGGGGACCGAAAGGATTATCGTTGACCATTCTCGGCGCGCTCTACGTCGGCGTGCTGTACCCGTATTTCGCGCTTCTGCGGAATTATCGCGGTGGAATTCCAATGATTATCCTGATGCTTCTGCTTGTGGTCGCGAGCGACAGTGGCGCGTACTTTGCCGGGTCGGCGCTTGGACGGCACAAGCTTGCGCTGCTTGTAAGCCCGAATAAGTCGATAGAAGGAGCCATCGGAGGCTTAGGCGCAGCAGTCCTCGCCGGAATAATTCTGCGCCGCTGGCTCGCGCCAGGATTCAGCCTCGCTGCCGCCGCCTCCTTTTCGGCTGCGGTGGCGACATTAGCGCAGGCAGGCGATCTGGCTGGGTCCGCCTTAAAACGGACAGCCGGAGTTAAAGATTCGGGATGGATTTTCCCGGGACACGGCGGTTTGATCGACCGCACGTGCAGCCTAGTCTTCGCGGCGGTGTTCACCTATTATTATTTGAGATGACGCAGTTCGGGGAACCACAGGCTTTCGCTCCCGCCTGATTAACCCCAAACGGGAGCTCCATGATCACATCCATCGTAGCGGCCGTCGTAATTCTCGGCATCCTAGTCGTTGTTCACGAGGCCGGACACTTCGCGATGGCTAAGCAACTGGGCGTCAGGGTGGTGCGCTTTTCCATCGGATATCCACCCAAGGTGTGGTCGGTTCGGCGTGGCGAGACTGAATACCAAATCGGGGCCACTCCGCTTGGCGGCTACGTCCGAATGCTTGGTGACGAGGTTGGCGAGGAACCTAAATCCGAAGAGCTCGAAACGTTTATCAATGAACTTGGTCACGACCTGATCGGCGCCGCACAGATACGGGGCACGACGACGCACGGCGCGACCTTCGACGAGCAGGTAAAATCCCTCGCCAACCGGATCGTCTCTAATGGTGGCAGCGACAGCATGGATTCGCACGCGTCGGCGACGCTGGGCCGCCCGCTCAAGCCCGAGGAGAGCGCGCTTGTGAATCGTTTGCGCACCGCCGCCACATTCGATGCCGCCCGTATCGCCTTGCGCGATAACCCTCCAGACGCAATTATCGCCGCGTTTCGCGCCCGCGCTTTCCCCACGCAGCGGCTCTGGAAGCGCTTTGCGATTGTTCTGGCCGGCCCGCTTTCGAATGTCCTCTTCGCGCCCATCCTGCTCTGGATCGTGTTCATGTACGGGGTCCCTGTATTGTTGCCTGTCGTCGGAAAAATAAAACCCAGCCTTCCTGCTGCGTCGTCGGGTTTGCGCACGGGGGATCGCATCGTCTCGGTCGACGGCGTCGTAACCTCAACTTGGCAAGATTTCGCCGACAAGGTCAAAACCAGCGACGGCCACGCGCTTCAACTTGGAGTCGAGCGCGTCGTTAGCGGCACGTCCACCCGACTGAGCCTCACGATCAACCCCAAGCAAGAGGACGAAAAGAATATTTTCGGCGCAACGGTTAAACAGTGGATTATCGGCGTGATGCCGCGTGGCGACGAAACGACCAAGCGTGATAATCCGTTCTCCGCTGCCTCCGAAGCGGTCATCGCCACCGGTACGATGACGAGCCAGCTCGTGACCGGCCTTGCCAGCATCATCTCGGGCACCACGCCGGTGCGCGAGGCACTTGGCGGTCCGATCATGATTGCGCAATTGGCGGGACGCGAAGCGCGCGAAGGCTTTGCGAGCGCCGCGATGTTCACCGTCATGCTTAGCCTCGAGCTGGGACTCATAAACCTCTTACCGGTACCGTTACTCGACGGCGGCCATTTGCTGTTTTTCGTCTTCGAAGGAATTCGCGGCAAGCCGCTCTCGCTGCGCCATCGCGAGATGGCTCTGCAGGTGGGTTTGTTTCTGCTCGTGATTCTGATGGCGTTTGTGATCTTCAATGACATCGCGCGTATTGTGCAAGGCTGACAATCTGCTCGAACAGGCCGCCGCGAGCCGCGCGGTAATCGGCTTGGATACCGGTGCATCTCCTGCGAGCCTCGCAATTGTCGTCAACGGGCGCGTTGTGGGCGAGGAATGCTATCGCACGGCGCTACATGGCGCGGCGATAGCCCGCGCGATTGACGACCTGCTCGCGATAGCGGGAATCTCGATTGACGAGCTTGACGCAATCGCCGTCGGGATTGGTCCCGGCTCATTCACTGGGCTGCGGATCGGCGCAAGTTATGCCAAAGGAATCGCGTTTGGCACGGGATGCGGCATCGTGGGCGTCCCGAGCCTGGATGCAATCGCGGTCGGCGTCCTCGACGATCCCCGCGCACATCCCGGCCGAACCATCTGCCCAATTCTCGACGCTCGCAAGGGCGAGGTTTACACCGCCCTTTACCGGATCGGGTCGGATGGGCTAGAGAAGTTGTCTCGGGATCTGTTAATGCCACTTGCCCGTTTGATATCCGAAATCGGCCCTGACGCGATCTTGGCCGGCGATAGGAAGTCAAATGAAGCAGCAGCCCTTCTGCGTCATAAGGGTATCGAAGTGATCGCGGCAGAAGATCGAATCCTTGAGACGCGTGGACGATTTGTCGCCGCACTCGGTGCGGCGCGCTTTGCCCGCGGAGAATCCGACCCCATCGACGCTTTCGAACCGCTATACGTCCGGCCGCCGGAGGCCGAGGCCACACGGGCCGCTAAAGCCTCAACGGCCAAAACGGAGGACTTATGGAGCGCAGAGAGGAAGAACTCATTCGGCAGCATCTGAGCCACGACTCAGAGTTGCGGTCGCTGTTCGAAGAACACGAATCGCTAAAACAAAAGCTCCAGGAATTTAGAAGCAAGCACTATCTGACCAACGAAGAGGAAATCGAGGAAAAGCGCATCCAAAAACTCAAACTGGCTTCCAAGGACCGGATGATGGCCATCTTGGGACGCTATCAATCCGCTACCCGCTGAAGCGCGGACCGGCGGAAGTTTCTGAAGCAAACCGGTTTGAGAGCCGCAATGCGCGTGAGCACGCTCATAGTATGCCCAGTCACACTATTTCTGTCCTGGTCGAAAACGAGTTCGGCGTGCTCGCCCGCGTGGCGGGCCTGTTCTCGGGCCGAGGCTTCAATATCGAATCGCTGACGGTCGCGGCCGATCCGCTCGACCCCAGCGTTTCGAGGATCGTGCTCGTCGCCGAGGGCGACGACCAGGTTCTCGAACAGATCAACAAGCAGCTCAACAAGGTAATCTCCGTAATCAAGGTCACGGATTTCAAAGGCGTCGATACGATCGGCCGCGAAATGGTGATCGTCAAGGTCGCCGTCGATGAGCGCACGCGCTCGGAACTTGACTCGATTGTGCACGCGTTTCGGGCCCACGTTATCGATATCGGCCCACATTCCGTGTCCGTCGAGCTAACCGGAGACACCGACAAAGTAGCCGCGTTCATCGCGCTGGTACGCCCGCTCGGAATAAAGGAGATCGTGCGCTCGGGAAAGGTCGCGATGGCGCGCGCGGTCCAGCTTGGCGCCGATAATCACCGGCATCATCATTCCAAAGACTGAACCTTCGGGAGAGAATTCTGATGAAAGTCTATTACGACCGCGACGCGGATCTTAACGCGCTGCGCGGCAAGAAAATCGCCGTGATCGGCTTTGGCAGCCAAGGCCACGCTCACGCACTCAATTTGCGCGACAGCGGGATGGACGTGCGGGTCGGACTGTCCGCATCGAGTCCCTCGCGCGAGAAGGCCATCAAGCAGGGCCTGCCCGTGCTCGATACCGCAGCAGCTGCTCGCGAGGCCGACGTGATCATGATGCTCGTGCCCGATGAGATGGGCGGCGATGTCTACGCAAAGGAAATCGCACCGGGACTCAGCAAGGGCAAGTACCTCGCTTTCGGCCATGGTTTCAATATTCACTTCAAGTTCATTCAGCCACCGCCTGACGTGAACGTCTTCATGATCGCGCCCAAGGGCCCCGGTCATCTGGTACGCTCCGAATACGTCAAGGGCCGCGGCGTGCCGTGCCTTCTCGCGATCCAGCAGGACCCCACCGGCGATACCCGCAAGGTAGGCCTCGCATGGGGCAGCGGCATCGGCGGCGGCCGGGCCGCAATTATCGAAACCACGTTTAAGGAAGAAACCGAAACCGATCTCTTCGGCGAGCAATCCGTCTTGTGCGGCGGCCTGACCGAGCTGATTCGCGCCGGATGGGAAACCCTCGTCGAGGCCGGCTATGCGCCCGAGATGGCCTACTTCGAGTGCGTGCACGAAGTGAAGCTCATTGTCGATCTGATTTACGAGGGCGGTATCTCAAACATGCGCTACTCGATCAGCAACACTGCCGAGTACGGCGACATGACCCGCGGGAAGAAGGTGATCGGCCCTGAGACTCGTGCGGCGATGAAGCATATCCTCGCCGATATCCAGTCGGGCAAATTTGCCAACGAGTGGATCGCCGAATATCGCGCCGGCCTGCCCAACTTCAATAAAATGCGCAAGGAAGCGGAGCAGCACCCAGTAGAGGAAGTCGGCCGTAAACTGCGCGCCTTCATGCCGTGGCTCGCAAGCGACCGCCTGGTTGACAAGGCAAAGAACTAAACGCCTCGTGGGCATTGGATTCGACAGTTCGCCCCCCGGTCCTGGCGCTCTAGTTGTGCGCATCGGCACCGCGATCGGAATCGCGGGCGAAGGCGTCGCGATGTCGCTGGGCGTCGCGGTCGCGGGACTTGTCTTTGCCATTCTGGGAATCGGACCGCTTGCCGCGCTGCTGATCGCAGCAGCGGTTGCGATCGCCATGTTCTTCCGCGATCCCGAGCGCTTTCCCACGCGCACCGACGGCGTCGTGGTGAGCGGTGCTGATGGTAAAGTCACAGATATCGGCGAGGCCGAGATGCCCGGCGCCCCCGGCGTGCGCTTTTGC
>JAJZAG010000184.1 GCA_021799555.1 Deltaproteobacteria bacterium
CCTCCGACCTGGAGCACCTTCGCGTCATCCATTTGGACCCGCGCGCGATGGCGACGCTCGCCGCCGACGGCCAGCCGAAGGGTGAAGCCTTCACGCGAGCGGTGCTGACCCGGCTGCGGCAGCATTGGCAGCGCCACGAGTTTGGCGTCTGGATGCTGTTCGAGAAAGACGGGGGCCGCTTCGTCGGATACGCCGGTATTCGCCATATCGAACTTGAAGGCGCGCCCGAGGTCGAGATCCTTTACGCGATCCGATCCGATCGATGGGGCGCAGGATACGCGACCGAGGCGGCGCGCGAGGCCTTGCGGCGCGGGTTTATGCATCCCGCGCCGGCGTCGATCGTGGCGTTCACTCTGCCGCATAACCGCGCTTCGCGCGCCGTGATCGAGAAATGCGCCCTGCGCTTCGAAGGTGAAATAGTTCACGCGGGATTGCCGCACGTGCTATATCGAATCACTGCGGCGGAATTTGCGACTATCAGGCGTAGCGCAGCCACCTGACCACTTCGCGCAGCGTCGGGCGCTTGCCGTACATCAGCACTCCCACCCGGTAGATCCGCGCCGAAATCGACAGCGCCGCCCACACCGTTGCGATCAGCACGATAAGCGACAGGCCGATCTGCCAAATCGGCGGTCGCGCAACCAACAGCCGCGCGTACATCAGAACCGGCGCCGACAGCGGAAAGATCGATCCGGCGACGACCAGCGCCGAATTCGGCGCGATCAACGCCGGCTCGATCATCAAAGTTGTCGCGAGCAGCGGTAACATGATCATGAACGTCCACTGCTGCGCCTCATCCGTCGAATTAAATGAAGCCCCAACCGCCGCATGGATCGAACTGTAGAGCAGGTAACCCAGCAGGTAAAAGACTATGAACCACGCTATCGCCCCCGCCCCGGCGTTGAACGAGCTTGCCGCCGCGTGCGTTGCAGGGTTGGCCGCCACCACGACCGCCGCGATCGAAAACCACACCGTCACCTGCGTCAATCCGATCGCGCCTATCCCAAGCACCTTGCCGGTCATTAACTCGCCCGCCGAGGTCGAACACATAAGCACTTCGGTGATGCGCGAGCTCTTCTCATCCAGCACCGCCCGCATGACCATCACGCCGTAGGATAGCAGGGAGACGAACATCCGCCTCGTCAGTACCGCGACCATCGCAAGCGCGACCTCGCCGATCGGGAGCGTGGAGGGCGCGATGACATCGGCGGTAGTGAAGCTGATCGGCGCGATCAAGCGGCGCGCCTCGTCGAGTCCGATCCCGAGCGGCGCGAGCTTGCGCTCGGTCGACGCGAACCAGACCGCCGCTTCGAGTTGGCGCGCCGCCGCCACGCCGGCGCTCGCACGTCGCGCGAAAATCGCGCTGCGCACACCGGAGCCGCCGCTTTCGAGCCATAGGTATCCGTCGAGGGTGCGCGCGCGTATTTTCCGATCGAGGTCGGCGCGCAATTGCGCTGACGGGTTGTTCTCGAGCGTCGCGGTAAACGCGCCCGGATCGCGGCGCTTGAGTTCCGCTTCCACCGCGGCGGCCAGCCCGGTCTCGGAAGCTACGATCGCGAGCCGCATCGTCTTATGCGGTCCGGCGCCGAGTTCCGCCGCGATCTGCTCGCTGACGATTGCGGGCAGCCACGCTAGCGAAGCGAAGATGAGCGGCAGCAGGATCGTCGACAAAATAAACGAACGCGTGCGCACGCGTTGAAGATATTCGCGGCGGGTGATAATCCCGATCCGCCGCGCACCCTGCCATTCAAGCATCGCGTCGCCCCACGCGATCGATAAAGATCTCTTCGAGCGACGGTTCCATCAGCTCGAAGCGCGAGATTCGCGCCACCGCCGCCGCCTCGCGCAGAAGCGCCTGCGGGTCGGCGCCCGGCTTGAGCTCGAGTTCGAGATGGTTACCGAAGCCGCGCCGCGCCGCGACCATCGGATGCCCCGCCATGAGAGTATCGGCGCCCGTGTAATCGATCTGGATGCAGCATTCTCCGTACTGCCGCTTGATCTCGCGCAGATTGCCCTGCACGATCGCGCGTCCGCCGCTCACAAGGCAGATCGAGTCGCAGAGTTTCTCCGCCTGGTCCATGCGATGCGTTGAAAGCACAATCGTGCGGCCCTGCGCCTTGAGTTCGAGTAATATTTCCTTCAGGTCATTTGCGCCGACCGGATCGAGTCCTCCAAACGGCTCATCCATGACGATGAACTCCGGCTCGTGAATCAGCGCCGCCGCGAACTGGACCTTCTGCTGCATCCCTTTGGACAACTCTTCGATCCGCCGCTCGAACCATCGCTCCAGGCCCATCCGCACCGTCCACGCGCGCCCGCGCTCGAGCGCCCGCGCCCGGCTCAATCCCGCAAGCTCGCCGAGAAACAGCAGATTCTCGCGCACCGTCATGCGCCGGTAGAGCCCGCGTTCTTCAGGCAGATAGCCGGCACCCAGCAGCGACTTGCGAGCGAGCGGCGCGCCGAAGAGTCTGATTGTTCCGCTGTCGGGACGCGTGATTCCGATCATCATGCGGATCGTGCTGGTCTTGCCCGCGCCGTTGGGGCCGAGCAGACCAAAGATCTCGCCGGCCGACATCGACATCGACAGGCAATCAACTGCGACCACGCCGTCGTAGCACTTGCGGACCCGTTCGAGCTCGACGGTTACGGGCATCGCTCCTCAATGCGCCCAGACTTCTTGCGGATTCTTCTCCCACGGATAAACGTGGACCATCCACCCGAACAGCACAGGATAGAACCTGCCGTCGGCTGCCGCGCACTCCGCCGCCGTTGTGATCGAGCCGCGCGGGCCGAATTCCTTCCAATTCACTGGCCCCGGCCGCGGCTTCTTATTCGGCA
Source organism: Deltaproteobacteria bacterium (assembly GCA_021799555.1). Lineage (GTDB taxonomy): Bacteria > Desulfobacterota > Binatia > Binatales > Binataceae > JBARDN01. The sequence goes on from JAJZAG010000184.1 coordinate 2,839, forward strand.
GGCAGATATCGATATGCTGATGCCATCGCGCGACGCTCAGCGGAACGCGCGCATTCAAATCGTCGGGAGTCCATCGCCGCGGCGCCGTATACATTGCGCCGATAAGCTTGTATCCCCCCTGCGGTGTGCGCTCATACAGCAGCGAGGTCGGCTCGGCAGGATTAAACACAAAGGCAGCCTTCAACGCATATAAACGCTTGGTGAAGTGGACGACTTTCTGGCTCGTGATTTCCGGATGAAACGGTTTGTAACCCGCCGCTTCCGCCGCGTGGTAATCCCGATACTTTGCAAGGGCCGCTTTGAGCGTAGCCACAATCTGATCGGCACGCGCGGCGTCGGCTGCGTTGGCAGGACGCAGGTCGGTCCACTTCATGTGCGCCATCATGTCGCTCATGTCGCCACTCATAATATGCGGGTCGTGCATGTTCGTCGTCATCCCCTGTGAGGAGATTGCATCGGCCTCACCCGGCGTCATCGTCATCGCGCCGCCGTTGGGATTGTTCATGTCCATCGCCCCCATTTCGCCGACATTGGCTGCCGCCACTGGAGCGGATACCGCGGCGGTAATCGCGACGACGATTGCTATCTGATGTAAGGCGCGCAGCTTTGGCATCAACCCGTGCTCCAACCTGATTCTACCGGCGTCGCACCCGGCATTTCCAATCGCCCGGCACCGCTGTCGCCTGCCGCTACTCGATTATCATTTTAACCTGATGCAGCGGGATGGATGCGGTTTCCGGCGCAAGTCCGTTGATCGAACGGAACTGCTCGTCTGGATATTCGTCGAACGCACAGCGCCGGGCCAACGATGCAACCGTATCGCCCTTCGCGACGGCGATAATCTTGATCCTGCGCGGCTTCAATGCGGCGATTTCGATGGCTGACAGTTTGCGAAAGCTCGAAGTGGTCCTGGCGAAGGCGGGCGCGAGCGCCTGCATGCTCTTGCCCGGCGCGATGAAGCGAAATCGGTAGATATGCGCTGCGTCCATCCGAATCGCGACGATCCGCATCGTAATCAGCCCGCGCCGCGTCGCCATGGTTGCGAGCGCGGTGGCCGCCTCGAGTCCGTTTACGTCGCCGCGCCGAACTTCTTTCACCGGCGCGCCGATGGCCCACGCCTTTCGGATATACGCTGTCATCGGCATCGCGGTCGTCTCGGACGCCCCGTCAAATATGATCATCGAGTCGTCGGGACCCGGCGCGAATACCGCCTGTGGCGTATCGAACAATTGGAAACCCGCCGGCACCTCGAAGCGGAAGCGGAGTTTCGGATGCGCGAAAACTCGGCCGCGGATAAATCCCTGCTCGGGTGACGTGCCGTAGATCACAGCGTCGAGCTTGGCGAGATATTCGCGCCGCCGCACGATCGGATTCGCTGGCTTGGCCTGCGTAGCCGCTGCGAGCGCGCGCCGGTAGCGCTCGAGCGCGTTCGGATGCGTTGCCATATAATCGAACTTGTCGATCGAGCCTGGCGCGCGCCCATCGATCAGCGCCTGCACCTGCTCGTACCATCGCATCGTCGCTAAAAAACTCGCCGTCGCCGCAGGATCGTATCCGGCGCGGGCGACATATCTGATCCCGAGTGTATCGGCCTCGGACTCGGCGTCGCGCGAGAATGCGCGCAGAAACCCCTGCGCCGCCATCTGCGGCGCGCCCATCAGGACCGGCGTGACGATCGCCAGCGGCAACATCCCGATCTTCGCGAGCGTCTCGCGCATCTGCCCCTGCGCATGATGCATCGCCGCGACGTGGCCGATTTCGTGTCCTAAAACGCCCGCGAGCTCCGCCTCGCTGTTGACGAGCGCAAGCAATCCGCGCGTGACGTAGATATAGCCGCCCGGAATCGCGAGCGCGTTTACGATCGGCGTATCGAGTACCTGGAATGTGTAGCTGATCCCGGCGCGCTCGCTGCCCGCGGCGACCCGCTGTCCTACTTCGTTGACATAAGCGGCCAAGGCGGCATCGGCGTACGCACCTCCGAACGCGGCGAGCACCGCCGGATTCTGATCGGCGCCGACCTGCGCCTCGCTCACGACTGAAGTAACGCCTGTCAGACTCCTGCCGCCGGTCGCGGGATTCGGCGCACATCCGCACAACCGCAGGCTCGCGAAAATCGCAAGACCCGCCGCCGATATCGCCGCATGCAGCCGAGTTGCGGGATGCGGCAGAGTCGGTCGAGCGTGGTGCGCCTCAAGAACCAAGCATCGCTACCGTGCGGCGCATCCAGACCGTGAGGATCGGACCGGTAAATCCGTAACCGGGCGTGATCTTCTCGTTGCCGCTCGGCGCCTTGGCGCGGCGCCGGTCGGCGAACATTGCGATCACTTGGTCTGTCTGTCCGTCGCGCAATTCAAACTCCATCGCGATCGTCCCACGTCCTTCATGGTTTGATTCGCGGGTGAGCGCCTCGGCGGCCGAGGCGAGGCCCGGCATTGCGAGCATGCCGGTCGTCGCGGGCAGCACGTTCGGCGTCAGCTCGACGATTGCCATGTCGATCACGATCGTCTTCGCGTCGGGCCGCGTCGCGATCGTGAGGTGACGGGCCGCAGCGTCCTGCACGGCGCGCGTGAACGCCTCGCCGGCCAGAACTGCGGCGTCCACCGCCGCTTTCTGATTGTCGATCGCCGCGCCTGATTGATCGGTTGCTCGCAGATGCTCGAGGCTCACCGGCGCGAGGATCACCTTGCTGTAGCTTCGAAGATTAACTCCCGGCGCGACCCATGACACCTGGAACGGATAGCGGCTGTCCGGGGTCATCCGCGCAGGGTCGGGCAGGAAGCCTGCTTTCTCCGCCTCGACGACGTCGGGCGGCGCCTTGATGGCCGGAGCTCCCAATCCGAGCGATCGCATCGCACCCGAAGAGCATCCGCCAATCGCTACCCACGCAAACACGATCAGCAGGAGCGCGATCGTTCTGCCATCCTGACCCGATTCACTATGCGCTCGCATCGTGCTTCACTCGATGCGGCGGCGCGGCCGGCGCGCCGACCGGGACACGGCGAGCCGCCGCGCTTCCGCGTGACTTGCAAATCTTGTCAGATGTTCTCGACGATCGCCTTGCCGAACTCCGAGCACTTGAGCAGCTTCGCGCCGGTCATCAGGCGCTCGAAATCGTAGGTAACGGTTTTGTTCGCGATCGTCCTTTCGAGTCCGCGCACGATCCCATCGGCCGCTTCCTGCCATCCCATATGCTCGAACATCAGCACGCCCGACAGGATCACCGAACCCGGATTCACCTTGTCCTGATTGGCGTACTTGGGCGCGGTTCCGTGCGTCGCCTCGAAGATCGCGTGACCCGTGATGTAGTTGATATTCGCGCCGGGAGCGATTCCGATTCCACCGACCTGAGCGGCGAGCGCGTCGGACAGGTAATCGCCGTTCAAGTTCATCGTCGCCACGACGTCGAATTCATCGGGACGCGTCAGCACTTGTTGCAGCGTGATATCCGCAATCGCGTCCTTGACCAGAAGCTGTCCGGCTGGCGGATTTCCACCGCAGTCGTCCCATCCTACCGCCTTGCCCTTGTACTCGCGCCTGACGAGATCGTAGCCCCAGTCGCGGAACGCGCCTTCGGTGAACTTCATGATGTTGCCCTTATGGACGAAGGTCACGCTCTTGCGTTTATGGCGGATCGCGTAGTCAAGCGCGGCGCGAATCAGGCGCTCGGAGCCTTCGCGCGAAACCGGCTTGATTCCGATGCCGGAAGTATTTGGGAAGCGGATATTCTTAACGCCCATCTCTTCGCGCAGGAACTTGATGAGCTTGGTCGCTTCGGGCGACTGCGCGGGCCATTCGATTCCCGCATAGATATCCTCGGTGTTCTCCCGGAAGATGACCACGTCGAGCTTCTCGGGATGCTTGACGGGACTCGGCACGCCCGCAAAGTAACGCACCGGACGCAGGCACACGTAGAGATCGAGCATCTGGCGCAGCGCGACGTTGAGCGAGCGGATTCCGCCGCCGATCGGGGTTGTCAGCGGGCCCTTGATTCCGACCAGAAATTCCTTGAAAGCCTCGACCGTCTCGTCGGGCAGCCAGGTGTTCTGCTCCTTGAACGGCTTCTCGCCGGCGTAAACTTCCATCCACGCGATCTTGCGCTTGCCGCCATAGACCTTGGCGACCGCGTTATCGAAAACGTACTGCGAGGCGCGCCAGATATCGGGGCCGGTACCGTCGCCTTCGATAAACGGGATTATCGGGCGATCGGGAACATTGAGAGTCTGATTTTGGCCGAGGGTGATCTTCTGCCCGTCGGCGGGAACCTTGATGTGTTTGTAAGCCATTTCGCCTGCTACAATTCCTCGCGAGGTAAATTCGCGCCCGACGCCGTGACACCTTCGCCAATCGGATCGCGTTCAATCCGTGATGCGCCCAATCATATAAGAGCCATTTCCCGTTTTCCAACTGAACCATCGACTGCGCCGGCTCACGCACGCGTCGAGGGACGCCTGACGGCGCGCGCCAATCGCGATGGGTTCGTTTCATCGGATTTGGCGGGGCGTCGGCAAAAATTCTCGCGGCGGATACGGGAAAACCCGCGCGCCTCGATGGCTCCGCTCGGCAAAATCGGACCTCTCGCATCGCCATGCGATATCCCGACGGCGCCGCCGCGCACACCACCCCTTCGCCAAGCCGTCCGAGGCGCCCTGCCGTCATGGTCCGTATGCGCCGGATTTGTCCGCAATTCGCGCCGCCCCAAAAAGCGCCGCGCATGCTCCGATAACCCCCGCGCCAGCGGGGATCGTTTCGCTCCGCAACTGCCGAACCACCGCTTGTGCGTGCCCCTTCCACAACCCGATTAT
>JAJZAG010000185.1 GCA_021799555.1 Deltaproteobacteria bacterium
GCGCAATCCTTCAAGCCCCCGCCGCAGCGTCGCGAAGCCCGCCTCGGGGTCAGCTTCCTCGATCAGGACGCGCCCGAGCGACATTTCGCCCGACGCGATCCATTGCGGAAAGCCGTGCGTGCGGGAGAGCTCGATCAGCGCTTCTGATTCGACCTTGAGGTCGCCTGTATCGCCGGTCAGGCTTGCGATCGCAATCGTGTATTGGAGCGCCATCGCGATACTAAACGGCCGCCCGAGCCGTTGTGCATGCGCGCGTGCCTCAGCAATCAGCGCCGCAGCCTGATCGGGATATCCGCTCGCCCACATTGTCCAGGCAAACTGGCATCGGGACGGCACGACCGGGGCGTGCGGTAAAGGCAGGTAACGATCCAGGTCGGCGTCGTAGATGCGGCCGGCGGCCTCGAGATTCTCACGCGCTGCGCGCAGCTCACCCGCCCAGAAACTCGATGAGCCTAACGCGACCGCCGCGCCGGCCCTGGCGAGCGGAGTTGCGGCCGCGCGTGCGATCGCGTCGACGCGCCTGGCGAGCGCCAGCGCCTCATTTACTCGACCACGCGCTAAAGCCACACTCCAAAGCCCCAGCATCTGGGGAAAAATTTCCGGCAAGTCACCGACCTGTGAAATCAAGTCGCGCGCGCGCGCGACCATCGGTTGCACTTCAGGATCGGTAAAACCCCGCACCGAGATCAGCATCGCGCCGAGCGACGTGCACAAACCCAGTTCGCGGATGGTCCGCGCGGGACCGTCCGAAGTGGTTCCCAACACTTCGAGCGCAGCGTTCCAGTTGCGGATCGCGTCGTCGTACGCGGAGCGCGCTCGGGCCTGCTCGCCGGCGCGTTCGAAATAGTCGATCGCCTTCGCGGCGTTTCCACTCTTGCCGTAGTGATTGGCGAGCTCGGACAGGCAATCTTCGATTCGCTCGGAGTAGAGTTCCTCGAATGCGGCGGCGGTGCGCTCGTGGATCGCGCGGCGTCGCTGCAGCAGCACCGAATCGTAGGCAACCTCCTGAGTCAGCGCATGCTTGAAGGAATATTCGAGGTCCGCCGCGGCCGGCTGTTCGAAGATAAACTCGCCGGCCTGCAGCTCGGTTAGCATCGCAAGGAGCCGCTCCTCGCCGATTGGCGCGACTCGCCGGATCAACTGGACGCGAAATTCCTTTCCGATCACGGCCAGCGTCTGCAATAGCTCCTTCAAATCCGGCCGCAGCCGGTCGATGCGTGCCGCGAGGATTCCCCTGACCGTCGCCGGCATGCGCAGGGAACCTGGCGCTCTGGCGACCGCGACCGTGCCGCCGGCGCGCCGCTCGAGCGCACCCTGCTCGAAGAGGGTCTGGACCATCTCTTCCATGAAGAACGGGTTTCCGTCGGTGCGCTCGATGATAAGGTTCTTGACCGGCGCGAGCGAGATGCCCGGCCCAAGCATCGCGTCGAGCAGTTCGAGTGCGTCGGCGGCGCCGAGCGGATCGAGCCGGAGCTGCGTGTAATGGGCGCGGGTGCTCCATTCGTGCCGGTATTCGGGCCGAAAGTTGACCAAAAGCAGGATGCGCGCGGTTGCGACCGAATCGACCAGCACATTTAGCAGCGCCTGCGTTTCGGCATCGATCCAGTGCAAATCCTCAAGCACGAGCATCAGCGGCTGGTTGAGGCTTTCGCGCAGAACGATTCGCTTGATCGCTTCGTGGGTGCGCCGGCGCCGCACGCCGGCATCCATGCCTTCGATCGCCGTTTCGCCGTCGGCGACGCCCAAGAGCGCAAAGACGAACGCGAGTGCATCTTCGAGGGCGCGGTCGAGGGCCAGCAGCTTGCCCGTAATCTTTTCGCGCCGCGTACGTTCGTCGTCGGCCGCGCGGATTCGGAAATAGCCGCGCAAAAGATCGATCACCGGCAGATACGCCGAGGCTTTGCCATGCGACACCGAAAACGCCTCGAGCACGAGCCATCCGCTCTGCGAGGACTGCTTGAATTCGTGGAACAGGCGCGATTTTCCGACGCCCGCCTCCGCGATCGCGGCGACGATCTGGCCGCGGCCGGCCGCGGCGAGCGCGGCAACGCGCCGCATCTGGTCAAGTTCGGAGGCGCGGCCGACGAATCGCGACAGCCCGCGGCTTGCCGCGCGTTGGAGCCGCGTGCGCAGCGGGCCAAGGCCGGCGACCTCATAAATCGCGACCGGTTCGGAGACGCCCTTGATCTTTGCCGAGCCGAGCGGCTTGAGCTCGAAGTATCCTGCGGTCACGCGTTGCGTTTCCTGCGCAACCACGATCGAACCTGAGGGCGCAAGCGTCTGCATCCGCGCCGCAAGCCCCATTGCATGGCCGATCGGAGTGTATTCCGTGTGCGCGTACTCCGTGCGGATCGAACGAATCACCGCCTCTCCGGTGTTGACACCAATCCGGATTTCGACCGGCGGATTTCCCGCCTCGCGCAGGCGCGTGGCGTATTTGCGCATCTCTTCCTGCATCCGCAGCGCCGCGTAAAGTGCGCGCTGCGGATGGTCCTCGTAGGCGACCGGCGCGCCGAACAGGGCAAACACGCCGTCGCCGGTGGACTGGACGATATAGCCCTCGTAGCGGTGCACCGCCGCGATCATCAGGGCCAGGGCGGGATCAATGATCGCGCGCGCCTGTTCAGGATCAAGGTCTTCTATCAGCTCCATCGAGCCCTTGATATCGGCGAACAGCGCGGTGACGGTTTTGCGCTCGCCGTCGAGCACGTTGGCCGACGGGGCCTCGCCGAGAAGATTGGCGCCTGGAGCAGCGGCGCCGCCCGGTGCCGCCGAGGCAAGCGGGGGACCGCCGGATCCTAGTGGTGCGGCGCATTCGCCGCAAAACTTGAATCCGCCCGGATTTTCGAAGCCACAGCGAGGGCATCGCATGCGCAGCGGCGCGGCGCAGCTGCCGCAGAATTTCATACCCCAGGGATTCTCGCCGCCGCATGACGGGCATTGCATAAGGCGCAATTTACGCTTTGGATTACGCTCCGCCTAGCAGTGCGAGCGCCGGTTCAGGCGCCGAAGCGCGCGGGCGAGAGTATCGTGGCATCGAACATCCGCGTTGCGCCGCGCGCGATCAAATCGGCCGCAATCTGACCGAGCGCGCCGCTGCTCTCGATACCAAAACCTGCCTGCCCGGCGAGCCAGAAGAATCCGCGCACGCGCGGGTCTTCGCCCACGATCGGAATCGAGTCGGGCGAAAACGTGCGCAGCCCCGCCCAGCGCCGCTTGAGCGCGCGCGGCACCAGCCGCGGCGCGAGCACGCGCAAGCGTTCCATAGCGGCAGCGATCGTTTCGTCGTCGGGAACCGCGTCGCATGGCGCCATCGGCACCTGGTCCATCGGACTCAGCATCAACCCGCCCGATTCGGGGCCGAAGTAAATCTGGTCGGCTTCGCTGATCGTAAACGGCCATCCGCGAACGTCAAGATCGGACGGCGGATCGAAAATGACTATCGAGCGGCGGCGCGGCTCGAGCCGGATCGGCGCGGCTTGCGCGAGCTGCGCGATTTCGCCGGCCCACGCTCCCGCCGCATCGACAACCCACGCCGCGTGCAGGCGTTCGGTAGCCGTCGCAACTCCGCTGCATCGACCACGTTCGACGATTAACTGGCGCGCTTGCGCACCGGTCCGGATTTCGACGCCGGCGCTTCGCGCGCCGCGCAGGTAACTCGACAGCAGCTCGTGAACGTCGATACGCCCGTCGCTCGTGAGCAGAATCGAGCGTGCGGAATCTCCGGGGGTGAGTGCGGAAATACGCGCAACCGACTCGGCGCCGCTGAGTTCGTGGAACTCGACGCCGTCGCGCCGAAGTCCTTCGACTGATTTTCCGAAGTCGCCAAGGTTGCCGTCGCGAAAAAGCAGCATCACCTGCGAGTGATCGACCAGAGGATTTTCGGCGAAGCCTGGCGGAGGGTTTTTGAGAAAATCTCCACCGAGCCGCTTGAGACGCTGTACGGTCGCGATCGAGTCCCACTCGACCAGTGTCGCCGCGCTACGTCCGGTCGCGTGATAGCCGTGTTGCGTCTCGCGTTCCAGAAGCAGGGTATCTGTGACGCCGCGCACAGCCAAAAAGTAGGCGAGGGACGCGCCGGCAATCCCACCGCCGATTATTATCACCTCAAAATTACGCCGTTCCGCCATCGACGCTACTTTTCGATCACGATTCGGAATTCGCCGTCCGAGCCGTGCGATTCCAGAATCAAATAGCCCTCGGCCTCGGCAGCCCGGGGAATGTCGCGCGCGCCGCGCGGATCGTCGAGGACGAGCTCAAGGACTTCGCCGCGCGCCATCGCTTCGAGTCTGACCTTCGCATGTGCCCAGTTCAGCGGGCATTTAACGCCGCGCAGGTCGAGCGCACGCCGATGCGAATTCGATTCCATCGAGTACGATCAGTATCACAAGCTTACGCCCGACGAAGCGACCCGGGGCATCGCGCGGCGCGCCGCGCTCACTTCTTTGCGGCAGCCTTCGCTTCGGCCCACCCCTGCTTGAGAGGTACCGAATGCCAGAAGGTTATTTTGCGCTCGACGAAACGCCAGCCCTGCTTCTCGCGCCGGTAGCGATCTTCGTAATAGCCGGCCGCCGTCACGCTTTGGCCGTTGCGCGAAAAGCGCGCCTCGATCCCGCAAGTACCACGCGCCGTGTCGCCGTCAACCTCTATGATGTGATTCTGAATGAACGGGATCGCGAGTTCAGGTTGATTCACCGAAGTGCTGTAAAAGCTGTGCAGCGCCACGCGCCCGCGGACCGGACGAAAGCTTCCGTCGCTGACTTCGAGCGCGCCGTCGTCGGTGAATAGCGCCGCGACCGCCTCACCCTCGCCGCGCGCGACGTGCCAGCAGTAACGCGCGGTCAGTTCCTTGATCTGGTCGCGATCCTCAAGTTCCTGCACTCTTTGTTCGAGCGACTTTGCCATCGATAGTCCTCCGTAGCGGCTTAGCGGGTCATTGCGCGCCGGCGAGCCGCTCGCGCACACGCTTGAGAATCATCCGGGTGGTGTCGGTGTTCTGTGCGCCAACCATCGAGAACTCGCCGATAAAGAAGGTCGGCACACCGCTGACCTGACGTTGGTTAGCGGCGAGCGTGTTGTTCTTGAGGCGCAGGTCGTAGCGCGGCGACCACAGCGCCGAAGCGAATTCCGAAGCATCAAGACCGGCGTCACCGGCGCATCGCGCCAGCACTTTTTCGTCGCCGATATTTTCGCCCTCGACGAAGTATGCGCGGTATATCCGTTCTTCGTACTCCTCGCCGCGCCCGTGCTCGCGCGCGTATTCACATCCAAGCAGCGCGGCGCGCGAGTTGGTGAAGACGGCGGGTGCGCGAATGGGCAGATTCTCGGCCTGCGCCATCGCGGTGATTCGTTGCCATGCGGCCTTGCGCGCGTCCAGATCGGTTGTGGTGCGGACCTGTTCGATTGGAATACCTTCGGCGGGCCACTCCGGATGAATCTGGAAACCGCGCCATTCGAGTTCGAGATCGAACTCGGGCGAAAGCTTGCGGATGGTTTCAAAGCCTATATAGCAAAATGGACAGATGAAGTCGGAGAACATTGTGACCTTTAGCGGCATCGAAGCAGCCTCCACAGTGCACTATAGGATTGCCGGTTTGGCGGCGTCAAAAGCGCCGCGCGATTCTTTCGGATGGGTTTGCGCCGCGACACTGCTGTGTTAGTTAGCAAATGAACGCGTCGCGCAAAGCGCTACGTTATCGAGGTGCGACAATGATTCTCGACGCTCTAAAGCTTGACGGCAAAATCGCGATAATAACCGGCGCCGGGCGCGGACTGGGCCGTGCGATGGCGGTGACGTTCGCCGGGGCCGGCGCGGAGATTGTCGCCGCCGCGCGGACCAAATCGCAACTGGAAGAAACCGCCGCGCTCGTGCGCGAAACGGGACGCAGATGCCTGATCGTTCCGACGGACGTCACCGATTCAGCGGCGGTGAACGCGATGGCGCAGGCGGCGGTCCGGGAAATGGGCCGAATCGATATTCTGATTAACAACGCCGGCGGCGGCGACGATTCGGCGGGTAAAACAATTGAGGAAATCACCGACGAGCAATGGCGGCGTGGCATTGACACCAACCTGACCAGCCAGTTTTACGCGGCCCGCGCCGTAATCCCGCAGATGGTGAAGCAGAGCCGCGGCAAGATAATCAATGTCGCTTCCGGCTATGGACTGCGCGGCGGAAAACATAACTACATGTACGCGTGCTCGAAGGGCGGCGTCATTCAGCTTACGCGTTCGCTCGCGCTGACTTACGCGTCGAACAATATCCAGACCAACTGCATCGTTCCCGGAGTATTCCCGCACAACGAGGAAATGATACGGTTTTTCAAAGGCGGCAAGTTTATTCCCGTCGGACGGCCTGGCGACGATGCCGAGCTCGGTCCGCTCGCGGTTTTTCTTGCCTCGGACGCCGCCAACCACATCAACGGAGAGTTGGTCGCGATCGACGGTGGCGGCCTTGCGGGCGGGATTCTTCCCACCGGCGCGATTCCACGCCTGCCGAACTGAGCTCGGAGAATATCATGGCTTCGCATCCGATTGTCAGTAGTTTTTCTCTCGACGGAAAAGGCGCGCTCGTAATCGGCGCCGAGCATCCGATTGGCCGCGCCGCCGCGGTGACGCTGGCGGAGGCGGGCGCTAGGATATTGGTCGCCTCGCGCGAGCCGGGCACCGATGCGCAACTCAAAGAGACCGCCAAGGCCGTCCAGGACGCCGGCGCAAAGGCGGTAGTCCGAGTGCAAAATGCGGCGATTCGCGCCGACTTGAGCGCGACTGTTGATCTTGCCGCAAAAGAAATCGGGCGGCTCGATATCGCCGTCAACGCGCTTGACGCACCATGGTACGGCCCGGCAGACAGCGCCGACGACAGCACGTTCGACAGGGTGTTCGAAAATAATTTCAAGACGGTCTGGATGGCCTGTCAGGAAGAGGGACGCGTGATGCTGCGGAACGGCAGCGGCGCGATCGTCAACATCACCTCGATACTCGCTCAGCGAGGCGTGCATAACGCAAGCCTGTATTGCGCGGCAAAGGCGGCGGTGCTGAATCTCACGCGGGCCCTCGCGATCGAATGGGCGCGCGGCGGAATCCGCGTCAACGCACTCGAAGCGGGCTGGCTCGACGAGCCTGCATCACCCGTCCTCGCAGACGAGGATTTCAAGAAAAGTCTGCTCAAGTACCTGCCAGAGAATCGGCTCGTCGCACCCAAGGATCTTGGGGGTGCGTTGCTCTATCTGGTGTCACCGGTGGCGGGTTTTGTGACCGGGGAATCGATCGTCGTCGATGGCGCCCTCATGTGCCGCGTGTGAGGCGGACTGTCGCGACGCAACGGTGAACATGTAGTCGCCGCCGTCCCATGCGTACGAGCGCATCACGTCTTTGATTCGCCCGCTGGCGATATCGGCCTCCAAACGTGCGACGCCGCGTGCGATCTCTCCTTCATCGGGAGCGTTGGCGAACGTTGAGAGACCCGAACGGACTTTCGGATCGAGATAGCGTTCCGGCTTGTTCTTGCCGCAGTAAAGGAACCAGTCCTTCAGATCATCGCGAATTTCGTAAGACTCAAGCTCCTCGAGCGTAAAGCCTGCGGCGCGC
>JAJZAG010000186.1 GCA_021799555.1 Deltaproteobacteria bacterium
TAAAAGACGTCTCCGGTAAAGATCGATTGCGAGTTCGGCCCCGTGCCGCCCATCACCATCTGATGGTAATTGTCGTTTATCGTGTATGTCTGAGCGAGCGAGTTGAAGATTGGATAGTCGCCAAGCGACATATTGTAGAAACCCATCCCGACTCCACCTTGATAGGTTGCCTGCAGGTCGCCTGCTGCCGGCGGCGTGCAGGACGGATTCGCGATGGTGGGCGAGCAAGTTCCGGTCAGCCCCCATCCCTCAGTGATTGCGACCCAAGTCACCAGATCGTGGCGACATCCGCTCGGATTCGCGGCAGTTGCCTGGCTCATGCTGCAATCGGCTTGCTGCCACATCTGGTAGAAGCGATGCACCGGATCGCCGGTGTTGGTCGTGAAATCAGGCGGAGGTGGTGGTCCAGGAATAATCCCTGACAGCGCCGTCACTGGTTTGCAATTTTTCGATTCATAGCTGACCAAGTTCGCCGGATTAACCAGCGGGTAGCTATTGTTGATCAGAGGACTCACCGTCCCGCCGCTGGCCAAGTTGTACCTACAATCGGGAACCGGAGTCAGCCCGAGGTCGGGTTCAAAAAGCGGCTGATAACTTCCTCCCGTCGACAACAATGCTTGATCTTCCGGGTCGAGCCCAATATCGGTACAAGTCGGCGGACCCGAAAATCCGAACAGATAGCCGAACAGTGAGAGTTGGCATGGTGGCGCCGGCAACGCGTTGAGCGTCGTGCTGGGCGGCGGCAGAGTCGCGTACGGCGTCGTGCCTGTTTGATCGGGACTGATCTGGTAGGTTGCCGTGTTTACCGCTTGATGTTGCTGCGCGGCGGGATTTGGATTTTTGGCAGGCTCAAAGCCAGCTTCGCTGACGATTCCTTCCGACAGCAGATTCCACACGCTTTGGTTGGGATCGGCAGGAACGTAGGTGGCAAAAACGTTGTCGAAACTGCGGTTCTCACCGATTACAACGATGAGATGCTTAATCGGGCTGCGCGGGCCGGCAATCGCTGGCACCGCCATGTTCGCAAGGATGGACGGAACAGCCAGCGCACATATTAGCCGCCGAAAAAATCGGTACATTATTCCCCCCGGTGGCACTTAACTATCAGATGGGCTACTTCACACCGACGATTTCGGCGGTCGAGCAGTGATAGACCATAGTCGGTGCGCCGAAGCACCAGATCAGGTCGCTGTCGAGTTGCGGGCGGTAGAGGGGCATCTCGCCTTCTGTGTTCGCACACAGGCATCGTCCACATGGCGTCTTTCCGCAGCAATCGCGATAGCTGACGATATAGTCCTTGCCGTCCTTCGGGTGACGGCATGTACCGACCCAGGAGGTCGGCGAGGGCGACGCGCCGGGTGGGCAATCGTGCGAGCCGCCGCCGCAGCACGAACACAGGTACCCGTCGATAGCGCAATATTTCCAGTAGTCGCACGCCGAGTCGTCCTCGGGATTGCCGTGCTTGACCATCGCTTCCATCCCGGCGGGAATAGGCGCACCCTGCGGCGGAGCGGGAAGCGCTTGCGCACGCGCTGAAGCAGTCACGCGATCGACGGGGAGCAACGGGATCATCATCCCTCCGACGACGATCTTGCCTAGGCGAGCGAGGAAGCTTCGCCGCGAGGTCCGCTGCGCGACAATTCGCGTCACGCGTTCGACGAGCTGATCGATCTTGCTTTCGGCTCTGTCCACGATACTTCCGCCTCATGGGCCATAAATCAAAAATGGCGCGCCGAGATTGCTGTACACGCCGAGGTATTTTCCATCGGGTAGGCTGTAGGTTTCGAGTTGGCTCTGAATTAGCGCGAGGCACTCGAGAATCGGCTTTGGGCCGCCCGTTGCCCGAATCGAGTAAGCTTCAGTCTTGAGCGGAATTCGCGCGATGCGTGCCTTCTTCGCGGTAGCAAAGGCCCAAACTTCCTTACCAGTCTGCTTGTGCGTCCACTCGCCGCCCTGATGCATCAGCAGGTAAACCGTGGACCCGTCAGGGCTCGCCGCGATTGATTGCCATCCGCCGGGGCGCCAGTTGGCTTTGCGGTTGTCGTCTGTTAGCGCGGACCATCCGGGTTCGGCGCGAGCCTCGTCGCCCGCAAGATCCACTTTGTAGATCAGCCCGTGATACGAATCGAAGTAAGCGGTCGTTCCGGCGAGCGCGGGTTGATCGAAGACGGGGTCTTTTGATGGATCGAAGAAGGGCTTGGATTGTTTGCGGCTCTTGAGCTTGCCAGTGTCATCGAGGGTAACGGTCAGGATGGATCCGTCGGCGCACATCGAGGCGAACCGACGCGGGCCGGAGGGCATCACCTGTACGCATCCGGGGGTCTCAACTTCGCCGACGAACTTCCTCGTTCTCAAATCGACAACGCTGACCGAAGTCGCCGGGGTTAGGTTTTGAACAAGAAGGAAGCGCCCGTCGCTGGTGACGGCGGCAGAGTTGTCTTTGGGAACGATCAGCAGGCGCTTGGGCGGAATTTTGATTTCGCCTTTGAAGGCTAGAGAGTGCGCATCGAAAATTTCGATCGCGTCGGTCCGTGTGCCGTGCCATACGCGTGAGTAGAAGGTACCGACCATGTAGAGCTCGGCGCCGCCGGGCGCCATGACGAAGCTCGCCAGGTAGCCGCCATTTAGCTGACCAAGCATCTTCTGTCCGTCGGTATCGAGGATAAAGACCTTGCTTACTTGCGGCACCGAAATCGGACTATCGAAAACGTAAGCCCAATGCGGATTCGGCGCGCCGAGCTTGTACGAGGTCATCTGGTCAGGCGCGAGCTGCGCGCGCACCGATAAAGGGCTGGCGGCTAACGCGAGCAGTGTGATGGTGAGGAGAGCAATACGGCTAAACATCAAACCCACCGGGCTAAAGTTGAGTAATACATGGCGTCCGGTTTCGTCAAGCCAGACTACGTTGGCGCGGCTATGTTCTTGCGATGAAGCGATGCGCTCCGAGCGTGCGTGGATGAGGAGCGCCGAGCGGTGCCATCGTGAGGCTGGTGTCGTACAGGATTGCGGCCAACTCTTTCTAGCCGATGTTCAAATCAAGGTGCGCGCCGACCTATCTCTTTTGGCGTACGCAGGGTGGTTTGAAAAAGCCGTCTGAATCTTTTTCGATCGATCGCGCCTGCGCAACCGGCGGTACGCCGATCCAAACGCCGTTGTGTTAGCCGTTTGGATGGTTATTATCGGTCATCGCGAAAATTTTCACCGGCGCTCGAAAGCTGGATTCGCCGCAGGTTTGCTTTTCCGTCGTTTCGGGATAGACAAGGCGGATTTCACGCAACCGCTTAATCGCGGCTCGGGGATCAACTTACTTGCGTGGCTACGCCATCGATCACGAAGGCTAGTGCGCCTACGCACTTAAGAGCTGCGCAAGCCAGAAGCGTACAGAGACACTTCACGCTCTCGCCTCGCCAAGCGACGTGCATATCGCACGAAGCCACGCCCTTGAGCAGCGCCCTCTAGACCGGGCCCGGCTTCGGATGCGGGGTGCCGAGGTAGGGAAACTCCTTGAGCGTGTCGGTGTGCGGCTTCAGTCCATCGGGAGGAATCTCGCCCTTCGAGATGAAGCGCAGCCTGTGTGCGACAACGTGGTCGGTGAACGTGCGGCCATTAGGAAAACCCGCCGGCTTCGACGGATCGTAGATCATCACGTCCGGCAGAAGATTGTCCTCTTTGATCGCTGCGATCGCTTC
This sequence comes from Deltaproteobacteria bacterium, assembly GCA_021799555.1. Taxonomy (GTDB): domain Bacteria; phylum Desulfobacterota; class Binatia; order Binatales; family Binataceae; genus JBARDN01. The sequence goes on from JAJZAG010000186.1 coordinate 3,690, forward strand.
TTCGCGGGTATAGCCGCCGGTGTGCCCGAGCACGTGGACGAATTGATCGAGGAAGCGTTCAAGATCGTGAACCGGTTCGGAGGCGTTGTAGGCTGGTTTCTGCTCGTCGGTATTGAAGAAACTTGCAACCGTTGGATTACCGTCGCGATCCACGTGGATGAGCTTGCCGTCGCGCCGCACGCTGCATCGCGCCCAGATGTTCACACTAGGTTTCGCGCCAAGGTCGCTCGTCGGCAACTCGAGCACCATCGCGAAAACGTTTTCGTTGATCAGCCGATCCTTGCCCGTCCATGGCGATTTGCCGCTGGGGTCGAGTTTCGGATGTGCGGTGAAGTTACGGCCGCCCTGATGGTCGAACAGGGCCAGAATCCCCTCGAAATCGACGAAGAATGCGTCGCTGCGAAGGCCGGCGAAATAGGTATAAGGGCCGGACTTGACGATATTCGGCTTGGCGAGAAAAGAAACTTCGGCGTCCGAGATAATCCGCTCGCCGACCGCTTCGTCCGAGCGGGCCCGCTGTCCCTTCGCCAAGAAAACCGATCCGGTCTGGCGGCCGGACTTCGAGGGAGAGAAGGTGAAACTTATCGCAACGTCGGCCAGCAAGTCGCCGTCGTTGTCGATATTGATGCGATAGATCGCATCGGGATGAAAATCCTTCTTGGTCGCGAACGTATTGCAATTAAGAATTAGCACGGTGCGGTTGTGATCCGCCGGCGCCTGGAAGGCGTAGAGATCGGTGAGATCGAGCCGTTCGTCTTCGAGCGGCGGACCGAGTTTCAAACCGGTAAAATGATTTGACATGGGTTACTCCTTCGTTACGCCCGCTGCTGTCGATGTAAATTCGCGGCCTGCTCCAGACCGGATCAAACGCCGCGTGGCAAAAGATGAACCCGGGCAGCTACCCTAAAACTATGCTTCCGAAGCACGCCATTTTTCAAGTGTCAACCGGTAAGCGAGAATATCTACAACGTGACACTGCAAGCGAGCATCCTCACGGCATGCGCGAAGGTGTCTATTGGGGGACGTTTTCGAAATCCGCGTGCCAGGTCATTTCGCTCCACGGCCTGCCGTTCCATTGCGCATACACGTTGGCTTCGACGCGCATGATATTGCCGTCGATCCGGCAGCTCATGTTGGTCAACTCATCAACCGAGCCGGTTCCCCCGAACATCCCCACCACGAATCCCGTCGGTTCGTCAAAATGCAAAAGCGCACGCATCCGCGCCTCTGTTCGACCATTGGTCGAGATCACTTTCATGATTCCTCTGACGTTGGTGAGCGAGCTATGGTACCCCGCAAGGCCGGTTTCGCTCATCGTCAGCTTAAAAGGGCCGCTGCCAGTTTGCTCGTAGCAGATGCGGTAGGTCTTCGGGATCCATTTCGAGACGTGCGGGCCGCCGAGCATCCTGAGCGAGTCGAGCCGCGGCACGACGCCGCGCCAGCATCCGCGAAACACCTTCGGCAGCGGAATCTCGAGCGTGCTCGCGCCTGGCGGCTGCCGCGCGGGCGGAATCGTTGTCACCGGACCGGTCGGAGGAGGTTCCTGCGGTTGAATCGAAGGAATCGTCACGGTCCCGGAAGTGTTCGCAGGCGCTTGCGGAGTCTGTTTCGGCCGCGCAAGCGGAATTACCAGCTCGCTGCCTCCGCCCGATTGGGAATTTTGCGCAAATGCGAGAGCTATCGTCCCGAGCAAGGCGAGGACGAGTAATGCAACGATCCGCGCACTCGCCGATACGAGGCGCCTAGCTGAATCGAGAAAAATCACGTGCTCAAAAATAGCACGCGCGCGGCTTCGCAGCGTCATCTCGATTAACGGGAATGAGCCGGGTTCGGCACCTCGCGACTAAACCCATCAGCGGTTATGCACCAGACCGCTCAGACCGCCGACAAAAAGCGCGGTGAGAGTGTACCCGGCAATGATATGCAACCACAAATAGATTCGCACCGCGGAGCCGCTGATTGGCACTCTAAGTCCAAACAACTTAGCAGTGCCGTGCGCCGTAGGGTCAGGCCACCAGTTGCGCTGCAGACGCAAATCCACGAATGGCACGAAGACGTCGATCGAATAGATCATCGGCGCGGTCAGCCGACGCTCGGGCTGAACCGGTTTCATCACGCCCGCGTCGTGCGCCATGCGTACGACCACTCCGCCGATAAGCGCGATAATCGCAGCCCAAAGAAGCGCCCACGTCGATTCATAGCCGTAATCGATCGTGGCCCACAGCAGCCATCCCCACACGCGCTGCATCACGCTCAGCTTTCCGCGGCTCATCTCCTGATTCTGAGCGGCGATATACACCGAGCGCGCTCCGCTCATGTCGCCGCGCGCGGTCAAAAATGCAGCTAGTTGCCGATAGGGTTGCGGGTAGTAGATGTCAGGCGCTTGCAAGCCCAACCACTTAAGACGAGCAGCCGCATCGAGCGCGCATCCTTTGGCTGGCCGCCGCGCCCAATAGAGGCCCATATCGGCGCCGACGGGACAGGCGATTCGGCCATAGGTAAACCCGTCGATGAGCAGATTGCCCGGATGCGGCCAGCTTGACTCATCGTCTATCAGGGTGGCGACCTTAGCGTCGGTCAGATCGAGAAACGTCCGCGGCGTGGTTACAACCTCGGTCCACCACAGAGCACCCTTGATCGCGATGCCGCGCGCAAGCAGACCGTTCATGCTTGCGGCGCGCGCGTCATTGAGAAAAGCAGGCAGCTTCGCGTCCGGCAGCATCGGGACAAATCGCGCGCCATCGAAATGGAGGTCAGCGCCCACGTTCGCGTCGGTCATATCGACGACCCCGTCAGTCCGGAAGGAATCGGTGAAGTAGACGCCCTGCTTGGTAGTCATTCCTCTCGCATTGACGGCGGACTCGGAATCGCCCGGCGACTTCACATGACAACCACTCATCATGAGCGCGCCGCCGACTTGAGAACTGTTCAAATCGACAACGCCCGCTGTGTGCGCGTGCCAATGGAAGGAAACGGTATTGAACTCCAAATCCAGATCGCGCGTCGTTGAAATTGATTCCAGACGGAGTTCTCCGGCCGAAGAATTGATAATCCGCAATTCCGGGATTTTCGCGCCGCTCAAATCAACTCCATGCGGCAGGTAGCAGTAGCTCAACGAGATCTCGACGGGGATCGTGACGTTGCGAAGATTGAGCGGGGCCGAAATCCGGGCGCCGCGAATCCTGACGCCGGCAGGATCGAGAAACTTGCTTGCCTCTCGATCAACCAATAGCCATCGCAAGAGCGCTGCCCGCACGTCCCGATCCGGACTCCAATGATCGCCGTATGCGGGATTGAATCGTGGATCGCGCGCGCCGGCACCCGGCGCATCGTCGTTTAATCCCTCGGCGCACGACGCGATCGTGCCTTTCGAAGCGGCAACAAGCACGCTGGTCTCGCAGGGCGTGAGATCCGCAAATGCAGGCCGGATGAGCTGAAGCAGCGATTCGCTCGCATGCTGCGTTGCCGGAGCTCCTGAATTCGCGGCAAATCCCGACTGCGCGGTCACGACAACGGCTAGGGCGATCGCCGATGCGCAACCGATCGCGACGTTAAGTACCTTCATTCGGCGAGGTATCATAGGCGCGCGTATTCGACCGTACCCCGCGTCGAGCAGTCAATCAGAATTCAAACCTGCTCTGAGCTGCATTTCAGCAGTGCCGGATTTACCCGGGACATCGATTCTCACCCGAGCGGGTTTCCACCGAAGAGGATCGGATGCATCGCGATCAGAATCGCGGTTAAAAGTGCGCCGATCGCGATCGCGCGCCACGGTGTGTCGGCCGCTTTCCATCGCTGCCTTCCGGCAATCAGTGCCGCGCCGGGGATGAACGATGTTTCAGCGAGAAAATCG
>JAJZAG010000187.1 GCA_021799555.1 Deltaproteobacteria bacterium
CGCGCGGTGCCCGCCCTGGAGGTTCTCCGTACGCGCTGGCGTGTGACGCAATCGCTGCGCCGCTTCGAGACGCGACGCCTTTGGAGGCCGCCCGCGCGCAGCGACAGCATAATCCTCGTATGGCGGCGTGACTTGAAAGTCTTCTACCGCGAGCTCGATCCGGTCGAAGCGCGCGGGATCGCCGCGCTCCGGCGCGGCGCCTCGTTCGGCGAGATCTGCTCGGTTATCGCCGCGGCGGCAATCTCCGATGATGATTTTGGCGCCGCCAGCGATCCTGCCGCGACGATCAATACTATGCTTGCGCGATGGCTCCGGGACGGAATTGTGGCGGGCGCGACGCCGGTGAAAAAGAAAGCCGCGGCTCGCGTGCGGTACTAATCAAGGGCGCCACGGTGCTAAGCTCGGCTCCCGGATGAGCCTCGGGGGTATCACGATCGAGCGAGTAGACACGCGCGACGCGTGCCAGGAATTTGCACGCCTGCCTTATCACATCTACGCCGCGCGCGAGGCGTGGTGGCCGCCCGATATTCAGAGCGAGATCGATATGATCACGCGCAAGACTCACTTCGCGCCGTTTCTCGACCTCGAGGCGTTCAGCGCGCGCCGGCGCGGCAGGATGGTGGCGCGCGTCAGTGCGGTCGTCAATCACCGCTATATCCAGCACTGGAGCGAGCAGCTTGGGCATCTGATACATTTCGAAGCCTACGAAGGTGAAGAAGACGCTGCCGTCGCGATGATCGAAGCCGCCGCCGAGTCGCTGGCTGGTCGCGGAATGAAGGCCGCGCGCAGCGGCTTCGCCGCGTTTCTCGACTATCCGTACGCGATTGACGGCTACGGACGCCTACCCTCGTTCCTGCTCCGTGGAAATCCACCGCATTACCATCGATGCTTCAAACGGGCGGGCTTCGAAACCGAGAAAGGGCAGACTGATTTCACCGCCGAATTGACCTCCGAGCTGCTCGAGCGTTACCGCCGCTCGGTTGCGGCGGCGACGGCGGCGGGCGTCGCAATCAAGAGCTGGCGCGAGTACGGATTTCTCGCCGCGATCGACGCATGGACCGACGTTACCAACGCCGCGTTTCTTCGGCATTGGGGATGGAACCCCGTCACCAGGGCCGAGATGCGCCCGATGCTGGCGTCGCTATGGGAAACGCCGGTCGCCGATCTGTCGATGCTTGCCGTGATCGACGACGAGCCGGTGGGCGCGGTCTTTTCGGTGCCGGATATGACCACGATGCTCGCGCAGGTGCGGCGCGGGGTTCGGCTCGAACCTTCGCGCGGCGGCGGGACGCGCGGCGCGCTGGTCAATATCGGCGTCAAGGAAAGCGCGCGCGGACGTGGAATCGCGGCCGCGATGGCGTCGCGCTCATTTCTCCGAATGGCCGAGCGGCGGATGCGGTTCGCCGGCTACACGCTCGTGCTCGACGACAACTGGGCCTCGCGCCGCACCGCGGAAAGCCTGGGCGCGCATATCACGGCGAATTTCATAACCTACCGCCGCAACCTCTAGCAGTCGATCGGGAGACCGCAAACACCGAACTCGCCCGCGCGGGATGCGCTCGCGGGTGGCCGGTCAACAGCTAGCGCAGCCTAAGTTCGACAGACGTCGACCCCGTGGCCTTTGCTGGCGGATCAGCCGACTATCCGGCGGTCTGATTGCGCCGGACGCGCCAGCCTTCACGGAGACCACGGGTGAATCGTTCGGGCTTGGGCGGTGCTGAGGGCGTGCGCTCAATCATCTCATGGACGAGCTGGGGCATTTCGCGATGCGTCTTGCGGCGCAAAGGTTCCCCTTTACAGCGCAAGCCCGTACCCATAGCACCTAATTAGGTGCTATGCTCTGACCAAGGAGCCGTCATGCTCGATATCACCAAGGACATTCAATCTTTGACGAACTTCCGGCGGAAATCCAGGGCGTTTCTCAAGGCGATGAAGAAGAGCAAGCGGCCGGTGGTCCTGACCGTCAACGGCAAGGCCGAAGCTGTCGTGCAGGACGCCGAATCCTATCAGCGATTGCTCGACAGCGCCGCCCGCGCCGACGTTTACGAGGCTATTCGGCAAAGCGTGGACGATATTACCCACGGACGGACGCGCCCGGCCCGTATCGTATTCGCCGAGTTGCGCCGGCGTCATGGCGTACCTCGTTGAATTGACGCTCCGCGCCGAGCGGGATCTCGATTACCTCCTTGAGCGGATCTCGGCGGACAATTCGGCGGAGGCCGCCCGCTGGTTCAATGGGCTCGAAGAGGTTATCCACACGCTCGAACGGTGGCCGCGCCGCTGCCCTCTGGCTCCCGAGAGCAAAAGGGCTAAACGGCGATTGCGGCATTTGCTCCACGGAGCAAAACGAGACGTGTACCGGGTGATTTACGAAATCGACGAATCGCGCAAGGTGGTTCGTGTCCTGACGATCAGGCACGCCGCTATGGACGCGCTCATCAGCGGCGCGTGAAGATACTATCGTCGCTATGCTCACACGCCCGCGCACGGCGCAACGGCGGATGTGATTCGCCGGCTACACGCTCGTGCTCGACGACAACTGAGCCTCGCGCCGCACCGCGGAAAGCCTGGGCGCGCATATCACGGCGAATTTCATAACCTACCGCCGCAACTTCTGATTGCGCCGTCTTGCCCGCGCGGGGCGCAGGGCGCTACAACGCCTGTGATGCTGACGATACGAATGCTGGTGTTGTTCGTCCATGTAACCGCGGTGATCGTCGCGCTCGGCGGCTCACTATTCAGCACCTTTGCGCTCACTCCTATCCTGACCGGAGAGCTCGAGCCGGCGGCGCGGGTCAAAGTCGTGCGGCGCGTAATCCGCCGCTTGGGCGCAATCGTCCTCAGCGCGCTCGCGATTTTGGTCGCAACCGGCATGTTTAACCTGCTCTATCTCGGCAGGCTAGGCCTGCTGCTCGCGATCAAGCTGGTGCTGGTCGTTATCGTGATCGCACTTGCGATTCATCAGTATGCGAACCTCGGCGCCAAAATCTGGCGCGTCTCGGAAAATGGTCCGGCTCCGGAACTCGCGCCGCTGCTCAAACGCTTTCGCCGCGTCGGACTGATGCAGGGAACTCTGGTACTCGCGATCGTTTACCTGTCGCTCGGGCTGACTCGCGTGGCGAGCGCGGCCGCGCTCGGATGAAGCCGGCAGTCAAAAGACCCGCGTATCGTCGCGTGCTTCGATGGTTGACGGTAGCGGCGATTGTGGCGGGAACGGTCTTCACGTTCAGTTACGGCAGTGGAGCGCATCTGGCGGTGCGCTATCTGAATCCGCGGTTCGGCCGATGGTGGAACGAGCACGAATTTGAGCTGATGATCCTCGCCGCGTCGGCGCTCGGGATCCTGAGCGCGATCGGGCTTGGCTTGCGTCTGCTCGAAGACGGCGCGGCTCGCCGCCGAGTGGCGTTAATCTCACTCGTTGTCGGCGCGGTCATCCTCGAGCCGCTCGCGCATCTGTCGTCCGCGCTCGGCCGCTTCGGATGGAGCGGGGCGCGCTCGTTCGACACCTACGAGATTAACTCGATTCTTGACAAGGTTCTGATCGCGGGCGTTTACTTTCTTAAGATCGCGGGTTTCGGACTGATCGCTGGAATTGCGATCTTCGCGGTTGTCGCGATGGCGGCGGCGAACACTCCCGCCGCGCGGCGCGAGGCTCAGAAATAGGATCGGCCGCGGATGAAATCAGATAAAGACAAATCGCCGCGCAAACCGCCGTTGAGCCGTCGCTCCTTCCTCAAGGGCGCCGCCCTGACCAGCGCCGGCGCGGTCGCCGCCGTCGCCACTCTGGGCCATCTCAATACCGCCGATGCCTCCGCGCCCGCGTTGCCGGACGGAGTCGCCGAGCGGCTCGGACCCGGCCCGGCGGAAATTCAACTCAGCATCAACGGGCACACCCGCCGCCTCGCCGTCGAGCCGCGCGTTACCCTATTGCGCGCGCTGCGCGAGCATCTCGGAATGACCGGCACGAAGCTGGTATGCGATCGCGGCGCATGCGGCGCCTGCACCGTTCATCTCGACGGACGCCCGGTCAATTCGTGCATGATCCTGGCCGTCGATGCGCGCGGACATCGGATCACGACGATCGAGGGCCTCGGAAATTCAGACCAGATGCATCCAGTGCAGGACGCGTTCGTGCACGCCGACGCGATGCAATGCGGCTTCTGCACGCCTGGGATGGTGATGTCGATTGCGGCGGCGCTCGAAGCCAATCCGTCCGCCGAGCTCGACACGATTCGCCACTCGGTCGCCGGCAATATCTGCCGTTGCGGAACTTATCCGCATGTTTTCGCCGCCGCACTGAAGGTTGCGCGCGCCTCCGGCGGCGCGAAGGGGAAGACGTAATGTCCCAGCGCGTGACCGTCAACCTTGGTATTCCCGAAGCTCCGCGCGAGGTAACCGTCGTCATCCCCGACGACGAGCCGATACCGTGGCAGCTTGGCGATCACTTCGCGATCGTCGGCGCTGAGACTCCGCGCGTCGACGGCCCCGCCAAGGCGACGGGAGCCGCGCGATACACCTACGATATCGCCCTGCCCGGGATGCTCTACGGCGCGATTGTGCGCAGCCCGTATCCGCGCGCACACGTGAAGAACGTCGATCTCACGCGCGCCATGCGGATTCCGGGCGTCCGCGCAGCGCTCACGATTACCGACGGCGAAATTCGTTTCGCCGGGCAAGAGGTCGCCGCCGTGGCCGCGATCAGCTCCGATATCGCCGCCGACGCGCTCGCGCGAATCAAAGTCGATTACGAACCGCTGCCGTTCGTCGTCGAGATGGATGCCGCTTCCGCTGACGGTGCGCCGAGCGTCTTCAGCGGCTCGAACGTCGGCAAGCCGCAAATCTCGAATCACGGCGACGTCGAACGCGCGCTCGCCGCGGCACAGTATCGAATCGAGGCGACCTACACGACTCCCGTACAGACCCACGTCTCGCTCGAAACCCACGGCGCGGTCGCGCACTTCGACGGCGGCGCACTCACGGTATGGTGCTCGACGCAGGGCGTCTTCACCGTGCGCGACGACCTTGCGGTGCTGTTCAATCTTCCGCCCGATAAAGTTCGCGTGATCACCGATTATCTCGGCGGTGGATTCGGTTCCAAGTTCGGCGCGAGTCCTGAAATCGTCATCGCCGCGCGCCTGGCCAAAGAGTCAGGCGCCCCGGTGAAGCTGATGCTGCCGCGCGGCGACGAGCATCTGGCCACCGGCAATCGCCCCAACGCCGAGCAGAAAGTCCGCTTCGGCGCCGACGCCTCAGGCAAGCTCGTCGCGATCGATCTCGTCCAGCGCGGCAGCGGCGGAATCGGCGCCGGCTCGGGCAGCGCCGGCCCGTTCAAGATGGTCTATCCGTGTCCCAACGTTCGCACTGAGGAGCGCAACGTCTATACCAACGCCGGACCGTCCTCGCCGATGCGCGCGCCCGGATGGCCGCAAGGCGCGTTCGCGCTTGAGATGGCGATGGACGAGATGGCGCGCAAGCTCAAGCTCGACCGTCTCGAATTTCGTCGCCGCAACAACTCGAATCCTGTTCGCGCGATCGAGCTCGAACTCGGCGCGCGGGCCTTCGGATGGCCGGAAAAAAGCGCCGCGCCGAAATCGAGCGGCCCGATCCGCCGCGGAATCGGCGTTGCCTGCGCCGCATGGCACGCCGTCGGCGCATCCGGACCCGAGGCGCTCGCGATCGCGTATCGCGACGGACGCGTCGAAATCCGCTGCGGCACGCAGGATATCGGCACCGGCACGCGCACCGCGCTCGCGATCGTCGCCGCCGAAGAGCTCGGCCTCCCGATCGCGCAAATCTCGGCCGAAATCGGCGACACGCGTTATCCGTTCTCGCTGCCCTCGGGCGGAAGCATGAGCTCGCCGTCGAACACGCCCGCGATCCGTCAGGCCGCCGCGCACCTGAAGGCCAAGCTGTTCAAGATTGCCGCGCCGGCGCTTGGCGCGGAGCCGTCCGACCTCGAAGCGCGCGACGGCGCGATCCGGGTGCGCTTCGATCCCGCGCGCAGAGTTGCCTTCAAAGACGTATGCCGCCGAATTCCGGGCGATTCGATCTCCGCCGGCGGCGAACGGATCCCCAATTACGCCGCCTATCGGCCCGACCAGGCCGGATGCCAATTCGCTGAAGTCGAAGTTGATACCGAAACGGGCGTCGCACGCGTGCTCCGCGTCGTCGCCGTACATGACGCGGGCACGATGATCGATCCGCTCACTTCGCGCAGCCAGATCAACGGCGGCGTCCTGATGGGAATCGGCTACGCGCTTTTCGAGACGCGCCGGATGGACCCGCAGATCGGGTTGATGGTCAATCCGACGATGGACGATTACAAGCTTGTCGGCCCGCTCGACGTTCCGCAAATCGACGTGATGTTCCTTAACGTCTTCAACGGCGGGACCAATACCGGCGTACTCGGAATCGGCGAAGTCGCCCATGTCGCGAGCGCTGCTGCCGTCGCCTGCGCGGTCAGCGACGCGATCGGCGCTCCGATACGGGCATTGCCGATGACGCCCGACCGCATTCTCGCGGCGCTGGAGCACGCCTGATGAAGCAGTTTTCCATCGTCGCGCCCGCCGACCTCGAGCACGCAAGCCGGCTTCTCGCCGCTCCAGATACCGCCGCGCTAGCCGGCGGCGTCGATGTCCTCGACCTCCGCAAGCAGGCGATCGCCGAGCCGGCGACCTCGGTAAATCTCAAAGCCCTCGCGGGTCTCGACGCGATCGAAGTTAAGCCCGGTGGGGAATTGCATATCGGCGCGCTGGTCAAGCTTCATGCGGTCGCGACAGCTCCAATTCTGCAAGAACGCTTTACGGCGATCTCGCTCGCCGCAGGCGAGGCGGCGACGCCGCAGATTCGCAACCTGGCGACTGTCGGTGGAAATCTTCTCCAGCGGCCGCGATGCTGGTATTTTCGTAATCCGCTTGTCAACTGCCTCAAAAAGGGCGGCGACCGCTGCTATTCGATCGGCGGACTTAATCGCTACCACGCAATTCTCGGCGGCGGACCGTCCTTTATCGTGCATCCCTCGAACCTTGCGCCCGCGTTGATCGCATACGGTGCGAGCGCCCGGATTACCGGGCCGGCCGGTGAACGCGTCGTCGCACTCGAAAAGTTTTTTACGCTGCCCGCCGTCGACCCGAAGCGCGAGAACGACCTTCGCGCCGGCGAAATAATTACCGGCGTGATCGTGCCGCCGCCCGCGCCCGGTGCGCGCAGCATCTACCTGGAAGTGCGCGAAAAACAGAGCTTCGACTGGCCGCTCGCGAGCGTCGCTGTAGTGCTCACGCTTTCTGGCAACGGCAAATCCGTCCGCGACGTAAAAATCGTTCTCGGCGCCGTCGCACCGATTCCGTGGCGCGTACCCGCCGCCGAACAAGCCGTCATCGGCGCCCCGCTCGATGAAGCTCATGCGCGCGCCGCCGCCGATGCCGCGCTGGCGGGCGCGCAGCCGATGTCCGATAACGCCTACAAGATCACGATCGCCAAGACGATCGTGCGCCGCGCGCTCCTCGCGGCTGCCAAACCCGCGGCGGC
>JAJZAG010000188.1 GCA_021799555.1 Deltaproteobacteria bacterium
CCACTGGCCGTTGATCTTCACGTAATCGTCTTCGTAGCGCGCGCCTAGCCACATGGGCCGGTTGCCCTTGCGCATCGTGAACGGTCCGAGAAAGTACCAGATGCCTGTGGCTCGATTTCCGTCAACCTCGATAATCGGATTCATCACGTTGTGCTGCGAAAAGCTGATTCGGTCGCGGAAGCCTTCGAAGAGCTTGCGGATGGCATCGTGGCCGCGGTTGACGCCGACACCCGCGCCCTCCCAGATTCCGTCATCGGCGAATAACGCGACGATCTGGTCGGGATCGTGATCGTTGTCGCAGATTCCGCAATATCGCGCTTTGAGTTTCTTGATCGCCTCGATATCCTCGAGCGCTGTGATCCGTTTTTCGAGCTCGCCAATATCCATGTCGGCGCAACCTCCGCGCGCTAGCTCTCTCAGGATTAGAATGCCCGGCGGCCACCCGTCAATCTGCCGAGCGAGACGCGATAAGAGCGCAATCGGCGGGTTCCGGCGCTCGTGCGAAACGCGATGACGACGCACGGAGCGCGAAGCTATGACGCGATCATCATTGGCGCCGGCGCGGCCGGAATGATGTGCGCGATCGCGGCGGGACAGCGCGGCCGAAAAGTCCTGCTGCTCGATCACGGGGAAAGCGCCGGCGCAAAAATTCTGATCTCAGGCGGCGGGCGCTGTAATTTCACGAATCTGGACGCTGCGCCCGAGCACTTTATTTCGAATAATCCGCACTTCTGCAAGTCGGCGCTGAGCCGATATACGCAGCACGATTTCATCGCGATGGTCGAGCGCCATCACATCGCCTATCACGAAAAGGCGCTTGGCCAATTGTTCTGCGATGGATCGGCGCGTCAAATCGTCGCGATGCTGCTCGAGGAGTGCGACGCCGCCGGCGTCGAGATTGTTTTGCGCTGCTCCGTAACCGGAATCGCGCGCCGGGACAACTTCGAGCTCGAAAGCGCTGCCGGCGTATTCGCGGCCCCTGCGGTGGTGATCGCGACCGGCGGCCTATCGATCCCCAAACTCGGTGCGAGCGGCTTCGCCTACAGCATCGCGCGCCAATTCAACCTCGCGATCGTCGCGCCGCGTCCGGGTTTGGTACCGATGCGCGTTGAGGGCGACGCGCTGCGGATGTGCCGAGCGCTCAGCGGCGTTTCCCATGACGCTCGAGTTTCGTGCGGAAATGCGGCGTTTCGCGGTAATATCCTGTTCACGCATCGCGGACTTTCCGGTCCCGCGATTTTGCAGATTTCTTCTTATTGGAAACCGGGCGACTCGCTCGATATCGATCTTCTACCCGACGGCGACGCTCCGCAGTTTCTGCTCGATCGCAAACGCACTCGGCCGAAAGCGGAGCTCAAAACAGTTCTCGCGGAAGTTTTGCCAACCCGGCTCGCGGATATACTCGCGCAAGAGGTACCGGCGCGCGGCGCGATTGCAAATCTCCCCGATCGCAGCCTGCACGACCTCGCGGCCCGGCTCAAGCGATGGCGTTTGGCGCCGAGCGAATCCGAGGGATGGGAGAAAGCGGAAGTCACCGTCGGCGGAATCGACACTGCGGAGTTATCGTCCAAAACGATGGAAGCGCGCGCGGTGCACGGGCTCTATTTCATCGGCGAGGCTGTGGATGTTACCGGATGGCTCGGCGGCTACAACTTCCAATGGGCGTGGTCGAGCGGATGGTGCGCCGGTCAAGCGCTATAGCTGTCTGCTGGGATTCGGGCCGCTGCGAATTTGAGCGCGACGAAGCGCGGCCCTTCGTGTCCTTGACCGCGTGGTCACTGGTAGAGAGGCGACGACGCCTTCATGAATCGCAGCAGCATCCGCATCTCGGCGATTCGTTTTCCCTCGCGATCGTCAAGCGAGGTTTCGAACCACATGTATTCCGTCTTCGGGCTCTGTCCGAGGGCGACGACGTAACCGCCGACGCGGTATGGATGCTCGATCAGCACGGGACCGTTGACATTTCGCAACTCGATCGCGCCGAACAATCCGACCGATGCGCCGATTCTGCCGCGCATGGTCGCGATCGGTTCCGCGTAGAGCAGATGAACCATGCTGGCGGGGGTCGCAATCGCATCGCCCCACGGCGATGGTCCTGAGTACCACGGGAGCGGCTCCGTAATGACCTTCATGCGTTCGGCGATCGTGCTGCGCGGCAGCGCCACTTCACGGGTTTCAAAATGGTCGCCGGCCTTTACGCCGCCGAGAATCCGCAATTCGCCCGGATCGAATCGATTCAAAGGTTTGCGCAGTAGGGCGGTCGGCTCCACCGGATTCCCGACCGAAGCGGTTCCTTCGCCGACGCGCATGCCGTCCTCGCGTTCGATCCAAACTTCGACCTGAGCGTCGTCGGCATCTTCGGGCGCCTGCCTGACGAACGCGCGCACCGCCTCGCGATCGGTAGTCGCGTTCAGAAAATACATTGACAGCGTTCCGCGCTCGAACCATCGCTTTCCAAACGCGCGAATCAACAATGGCGGAAAGAGTTCAAGATGAATCGATCCCGCCACGGTGCCCCCGCGAAAGCCAAGCTTGGTCGCCGTCGAGTCGTCGTGGATGCTGCCGCGCACGTCGCGCGCGTTGTTAACCGAGCGTCTGAGCGGCCCAACAAAGACGCCGTCGCGCAGTTCGATTTCGGTATTCATCTGGGATTCTCCGCCGGAAGCTGAAGCGGGTATTACTCCCGCATCGTGCATAACTCAAGGCCGGAATATCGCGGGATCCCATCCGGCCGCGAGGCTTCGGGGCTTGGCAAAATCGCGGTCAAGGATGATAACTGACATTCGTGAAAGTTCAGGACGCGCCGCCGAAGCTCGGCAAAGAAATCAATTCACCCGTCGCCCTGGTGCGTGAGCTGCTCGCCACGCTTGGGCGCGACAATGCGCCGCATCCGCATGCGCTCGCGATAGATGGCTGCGATCCGATCGTTGCGACGCGTTTTCGAGCCGGCGAGGCCGCGGCGGCCGTGCTGGCCGCGCAGGCCATCACCGCGGCGGATCTATGGAGCCTTCGCGCCGGTGCGGCGCAGCGCGTTGCAGTCGATGTCCGCGCCGCGGCGGCCTCGCTGACCTCGTTTGCCTACCTGCGCTACAGCGGCGGCGCATTCGAGCGCGCGGCAAATCCGACTACGGCGCTGTATCGCGCTCGCGACGGCAACTGGGTTCACCTTCACGGCGGATTCCGTTCGCGTGACGTTACGCTTAAGTTGCTCGGATGCGCCGATGAGGCGGCCGCGATCGCACGCGCGGTGGCGCAATGGAATGCGCAGGACCTTGAGGACGCGCTCGCCGAACGAGGAGCGTGCGGGGCTCGATTACGCAGCGCCGCCGAGTGGCGCGACCATCCGCAGGGCAGGGCGCTTTCCAACGCGCCGGTGGTCGATATTGAACGGATCGACGCCGCCCCGCCGCGTCCGGTTGCAGATCCGGGGTCGCGCCATCCGGGCGCGCGGCCGCTCTCCGGAATTCGCGTGCTCGATCTCACCCGCGTTCTCGCTGGACCGACTTGCGCCCGCACGCTTGCTGAACATGGGGCCGAAGTTCTGCACGTCAGGAGTCCCAATCTCCCCTTTATTGAGCCGTTTGTTATCGATACGAACTGTGGGAAACGGTCGTGCTACCTCGACCTTGAAAATCGATCGGACGTGGACCGCTTGACCGACCTGGCGCGCGAAGCCGATGTGTTTTCGCAAGGCTACCGGCCGGGCGTCCTGGCGCGACGCGGATTTTCTCCGCAGGCGCTTGCAGAGTTGCGGCCCGGAATCATCGTCGTTTCGATAAACTGCTACGGGCACAGCGGCCCATGGCAGGCGCGCCCCGGATGGGAGCAGCTTGCGCAAACAGCAACCGGCATGGCGCATGAACAGGCCGGCAGCGAACGGCCGGCGCTCGTGCCAGCCGCGGTAAATGACTACATCACCGGCTATCTCGGCGCGCTCGGTGTTATGCGCGCTCTCGCGCGGCGGGCGACGGAAGGCGGAAGCTGGCACGTTCGAGTGTCGTTGTCGCGGACTGCGATGTGGGTGATGTCGATTCCGCGCGTGCCCACGGACGCCGCGCCGGCCGGAATCGACGTGGCGGCGCTCGCGCCGTGGATGATCGAGATGGACACAAAATGGGGGAGACTATCGCGACTGGGCCCGATCGCGCGGATGTCGGCGACTCCGCCGCGATGGGAACTGCCGCCCGCGCCGCTGGGCAGTCATCCGGCGCGCTGGGAATCGCCTCCGTCGATGTGAAGATTGCCCGGCCCCGGGCGAGCACTCCACGCGCAGGTCCGCTATGATGGCGGCGCGCGGGATCGCGTTTCGGGCCGAGTCATCAATGGAGGTGGCCCTGTGATAGATGAATCACTGGTCAGCGAGGCGGAGATCGAGTCATTTCGGCGCGACGGTGCGAAGCCGACTAAACCGCACCTGCATCCGAGCGTCGATCATGCGGGAATCAAAGTGGGCGAACCGATCGCGAGCGAGCTGACCCTGATCGTTTGGCCGCGCGCGCGAGGAGACTTTCCTGCTCCGCCGCGATTCCCCTTGACTGAAGTCCTGGCGCGGCACAACGCCTGCTGTGTTCGGCCCGATATCAAGTAGAAACCGAGTACTATTCATGGATTTACAGCTCAAGGGAAAAACGGCACTAGTATTTGGCGGAAGCAAAGGGATCGGGCGCGGATGCGCCGACGCACTGGCGGCCGAAGGCGTTGCGGTCGCGATCGTCGCGCGCGGCAAGGAAGCGCTCGATCGAGCGGCCGCGGAGATCAACTCGCGCGGCGGGCGCGCGATCGGGATCCAGGGCGATTTATCGCACTGGAGCAGTATCGAGGGTGCGGTCAAATCCGCCCGCGCGCAGCTCGGGGCAATTGATATCCTGCTCAACAATTCCGGCGGTCCGCCGCCCTCCGGAGTAGTAGGAGTCGCGCCCGAAGTGTGGGAGGCGCAGTTTCACGCGATGGTGCTCGCGATCTTCCGGATCACAGATCTCGTGGTGCCAGAGATGCGCGCGCGAAAATGGGGCAGGATTCTGAACGTGGCGTCCTACAGCGTGATCGAACCGATCCCGGCAATTGGAGTCTCCAATACGCTGCGCAGCGCGATCGTCGGATGGGCAAAGACGCTGGCGACCGAGACCGCGCGCGACGGAATCACCGTGAATACGCTGCTACCGGGAGTGATCGCGACTGACCGCGCGATCGCGCTGAGCCGCGCGGCGGCGGAACGCCAGAAGATACCGGTTGAAGAGGCCGAGCGCCGCACCGCTCAGACGATTCCGGTCGGACGCCTCGGTACACCGCAAGAGTTTGGAGCGGTTGCCGCGTTTCTGGCCAGCCCGCTGGCGGCTTACGTAACCGGGTCGCTGATCAGGATCGACGGCGGTCTTGTGAAATCGGTCTAATGCGCTCGTAATGAAACGCGAATCCAAAAAAGCCGGAGGTACCGGACAGTGAGTGTTTCCGAAAATAAAGAACTAATCCGCAACATGTTCGCCGAACTCGGCAAAGGTAACGCTCAAGCGTTTATGGACGCGATGAGCGACGACATCCGGTTTACGCTAATCGGTACCACCCGCTTCTCCGGCACCTTCAAGGGCAAGAAGGAATTGGCGGAGCGGCTGCTCGGCCCGCTCGGCGCGGCGCTCGAAGGCGGGCTCGTCATCACGCCTGAGAATCTCATCGCTGACGGCGACTTCGTAGCGATGCAAGCGCGCGGTAAATCGCTTGCGAAGAACGGCAAGCGTTACGACAATACCTATTGCCAGATATTCCGCGTCGCGGATGGCAAGGTCCGCGAGGTGACTGAGTATCTGGATACTGAACTGGTAAACAGCGTATTCGGAAAATAAGCTGTCGGCGACGGGCGTAGCCTGGCGATGCCTTTCGGACGGAGACGAACTTGATGGCCTATGACATCCATCCGTTGTCGTTCGGAGAGGTGCTGGACCGCGGCTTTAGGGTCCTGCGCGACCATTTAGTCCTATTGGCGGGAATCGCGGCGGTCGTGCTGATGCCGTTTGGCGTGCTGCAGGCGCTTGCTCAATCTTCGAGCAAGGCTTTCGGGACGCTTGCGGCTATCTTTCTGCTGCTGGGAGCGCCAGTGCTGCAGGCCGCACTAACCGTGGCGATTGCCAATGTATATCTCGGCAAGCCGGTCAGCATCGAGGACGCGTACCGTTCCGCCATCAAGATACTTGTCCCACTTGTTGGCACATATCTGGTCCTATATGTCCTGCTCACGCTGGCATTCATATGTTTGATTATTCCCGGAATCTACCTGATGAATTGCTGGGTGTTTGCCGGCCAGGTGATGATTATCGAACAGCGCTTTGGCATGGATTCGATGCGCCGGAGCCGAGCGCTGATTAAGGGCGCGTGGTGGGCAACTTTCGGGATCACGCTCGCCGCTGCGGTTATCTCAGAGGCGCCGACGATGGCGCTGGCGGCGATCTGGTCATTTATTCCGTTCTTTGGCCCTATTCTATCCGCGGCTACGCGGTCGGTTACCTCGACCTATGCCGCCATCGTTATAGTGATTTACTATTTCGACCGGCGATGCAGGGTCGAGAATTTCGATTTGCAATATTTAGCCGAACAGATTCGTTCGGACGCGCGAAAAGAATCGGCTGCGTCCGCTGAGGGTTCCATCGTTGCCTGATCTTTCGGATCCCGCTGTTTTGAAGCTCGCGCACAAGGTTCTCGCGCGTCCGGAATACTCCGGCCTGGCAAAACCGGACACGATAGCCGACTGGGAGCGCAGGATTATCGAATGGCTGCTTAAATTGCAGTTTCTTCACGACCGCAAGCCTGTCGTGTATTGGCTGATCTTCGCCGCCGTGGTCGCTGTCGCCGTCGCGCTGTTCGCGCATCTGGCGTGGACGGTATGGATTGCAACCCACACCGCTGCACCTGCCGAGAGCCGTATTGAGGTTGCGGCACCGCCCAATCTTGCCGCTGACGCGGCCCGATTTGCGGCTGAAGGCCATTATCTTGACGCGGCGCATCGCCTGATGCTGGCGAGCTTTCGCGCGTTGGCGGAACGATCGGTGATCGAGTTGCGGCCGGATCGGTCGAATCGATGGATTCGCAACGCTCTGCGAAAATCCGCTCTGGATCGCGACATTGCAGCCGAGCTTGACGATTTGGTCGAGCGCACCGAGCGACGATGGTTTGGCGACCGCACGAATGATCCCGCGATATATGAGCAGTGGCGCACGGCGTTTACGCGGCTGTCGTCCGCGAGGTGAGCGTGACGCGCACCGGGATTGTTGCGCTGCTCGTGCTGCTCGCGGTGCTGCTCGCGATTGATTTGTGGCTCGCGCCGAATCTCGCGCTCGAGCACTCCGCGACCAGCTTCGGTGTCGGCCGATCAGGCTACAAGGCCGCCTTCGACCTGTTTGACGGGTTGGGATTTCACCCATATCGGGACTATCTGCCTCCAGTGGCTCGAGCCGAATTGCCGCTGAACCTCGCCACGCGATGGTTTGTC
>JAJZAG010000189.1 GCA_021799555.1 Deltaproteobacteria bacterium
GCCCGATTCCGGCGACAACCGCGAGGCCGCGCCATGAACGACCGCAAGCGCATCGCGACCGTTGGTGACCGGCCCGATGAACTTGGCGCGCTCGCGGGAGCGCATCTAACGCGGACGCGAATGCTCGCTATACTGGGGGGCCTTGCGGCGCTGACTGCGATCTCGGCATTCGTTGCGGCGGCGTTCGGCAGCGTTCATATCAGCCTTGTCCGCGCGTGGTCGATGCCATCGAGTCCCGACCATGCGATCTTCTTCGCGGCGCGGTTGCCGCGCGTGATGATGGGAATCGCGGTTGGCGCGGTGCTCGCCAGCGTGGGCGCCGCGCTGCAGGCGCTGGTGCGCAATCCCCTTGCCGAGGGCGGTATCCTGGGGATATCCGGCGGAGGAGCGCTAGGCGCGATTATCGCGCTGATCTTTCTGTCGCGACTCGGCGCGGACGAATCGGTCGTGCCGCTATTTGCGTTCGGCGCTGCGCTACTTTCGACAGTCGCGGTCTATCGCATCGCAGAGGTGGACGGGCAGCTCGAACCGTTCACGTTGTTGCTGGTCGGAGTCATCTTCAACGCGTTCTGGGGCGCCGCGATCATGCTCGTCAACAGCGTCGTCGATTTCTACCACATGCACACGATTCTCTTTTGGCTGATGGGCAGCCTTGAGGCCCCTACCTGGCGCCAGGTCGCCACAGTCGCGGCGCTTGGCGCGGCAGGCTTTGGCGTCCTCATGTATAGGGCGCGCGAGCTAAATCTGCTGAGTCTCGGCGACGAAGCGGCTACCAACCTCGGCGTCGAGGTGAATCGGTTGCGGCGCGCGGTCTTTATCGCGACCTCGGTGATGATCGGCGCGGCGGTATCGGTTAGCGGGATCATCTCGTTCGTCGGTCTGATCGTGCCGCATGTGCTGAGGCTCGCCTTCGGTTCAGACCATCGCTTGCTCTTGCCGGCGTCGTTTCTGGGCGGTGCGGCATTCATGGTGATGGCCGATCTGGCGGCGCGCACGGTAATTTCTCCGGCTGAAATTCCGGTCGGTGCGATAACGGCGCTGTGCGGCGGTCCGTTCTTCATTTTCATGCTGCGGCGCGAAGAACGCCGCCCGCTTTCGCTGTGAGCACTATCACGCCCAAATCGCCCGCTGTTCGAGTTACGGGGATCCGTGCCGGTTACACCGCGGTCGATGTGCTGCGCGGCGTTTCGTTTGCCGTCGATCCCGGAGAGATTTTCGCGATCGTCGGTCCCAACGGCAGCGGCAAATCCACCATCCTGCGGGTGCTCGGCGGCACGATGCGGCCGCGGGCGGGCACGGTCGAGATTTGCGGGCGCGCGATCGAAAGCTACGACCGGCGCTCGCTTGCGAAGTTGGCCGCCTCCGTTGCCCAGGAAAATATCGTCGCGTTCCGGTTTACGGTGCTCGAAATCGTCTTGATGGGCCGCGCGCCGCATTTGGGCGCCTTCCGGTTCGAGAGCCACGCCGACGTCGCGATCGCGCGCAAGGCTCTTGCCGGCTTCGACCTGCTCGAACTGGCTCATCGCCACGTCGAAGAACTATCCGGCGGCGAGCGCAAACGGGTTTTTCTTGCGCGCGCGATCGCGCAGGAGCCGCGCGTGGTGCTGCTCGATGAGCCGACGGCGTATCTTGATCTGCGCCACGTCGCCGGGATCTTCGCCCATTTTCGCGAGCTTGCGACCGAGGGGGGATTGGCGGTCGTCGCGACGCTGCACGACCTGAACGCCGCCGCTGCGTATGCGGACCGGGTGCTGCTTCTAAAGGACGGTGCGGCGGTGGCGGCGGGAACTCCGTTCGAGGTGCTGACGGAAGAAAATCTCAGACACGTCTACGAAACCGAAGTGTATGTGGGGCGCAATCCTGCCACTGGCGCGCTGGCAATTTTTCCCGCGGCGCGCACCTGAGCGGCGGCGGCGCGCGCATTCGCGATTGCCCGCGCGAGCGTTCGTGGTTACCCTTACAAATAGATGAATGCGCAATTTCCCGGGCCGCGGCATCTGATTTTCGACGCCGACGACACGCTCTGGGATTCAAACATCCATTTTCTCGAAGCTTTCGCTGAGTTCAGCGCCGCCGCTGCGCGCGCCAATCCGGCGGCAAACCGCGACGCGGTAGCCGCCGCCGTCAGACGTGCAGAGATCGAACTCATCGAGACGCTCGGTTACGGGCGGCGGCCATACGTGATGGCTCTGCATCGCGCGGCGGAGGAACTCGCGACCAACGGCAGCGCAAACCGGTTGCACGCGGCCGTCGAACGGATTGGCGAGCGTCTATGCACGCGAGAATGCCCTCTGCTTGAGGGAGTTGCGGAGACCGTAGCCGTGCTGGCGGCACGCCACCGCCTGGTGCTCTTCACCAAGGGACAGCGCGACGAGCAGATCGAGAAGTTGGCGCGCTCGGGGTTGACCGATTATTTCTCACGCGTGGAGACTCCGCGCGAAAAGGACGTTGGCGCCTACCATCGTCTGATTCGGGACGCGGAGCTGCGTCGCGAACACACCTGGATGATCGGCAACAGCCCGCGCTCCGATATCAATCCTGCCGTGCGCGCGGGCCTGCGCGCCGTTTACATCGCGCATCCGCACACCTGGGAACTTGAGGACGAAGAGCTCGATGCGAGCGATCGCATCGTTCAAATCGGCAGCTTTCGCGCGCTGCTCGATCTGTTCTAGAATCGAGGTTCTGATGTCCACGGCGGAATTAATCGCCGACCCCGTTCATTCGAAGCATGCCGAGCACGCACGGCCGCGCAAGCGCAGGCCCCCGCTCGCGCTGCGGCCGTTGCATAAGATTTGGCGGCGCACGATCGATCAACTTGACGTAACTCGGATCGATCTTCCGGTGCGCGGCCTCGCGGACGCGCATCGTAATTTGGTGGCGTGCCAGATCAGCGATTTTCACGTCGATCGCGATGAAGATCTGGCGCGGCTGTACGCGGCGGTCGAAGCGATCAATCGCGAGCGGCCCGATCTTGTGTTTCTGACCGGGGATTATTTTTCGGGACCGGACACGATGCAACGGTTCCTCGACCCGTTTCGCGAGACGTTGTCGAGGCTCAAGACAGCGTACGGTGTGCTGGCGATCTTGGGAAACCACGATCACTGGTCCTCCGCCGAGAAGATCACGGCCGCGCTCGAAGCCGCAGGCGCCGAAGTGCTGGCCAATCGCAATCGCCGCATCCGAATCAACGAGCGCGACCTGATCGTAGTCGGGATTGACGATCTATGGTCGCGCCATGCGGAACCGGCGCGCGCTTTCGCCGGCGTCGAGCCGGGCGAGAGCTCGATCGTGCTGGCGCACAATCCCGACACCGCCCTCTACGCGCGCCACCTGCATCCGGGAGTGATGCTGTCAGGGCATACGCACGGCGGCGTGGTGCGGATTCCCTATTACGGTTCGCCGCTGAAATCAATTCTCCGGATCGGCAAGCGCTTTTACTCGGGTCTGAATCAATTCGAGGATTTTTTCATCTATACAAATCGCGGCTTGGGAACGTTCTGGCTGCGGATTCGAATCAATTGCCGTCCTGAGATTTCGCGATTCCGCCTGATGCCGCTCGATCCGGCACTGATCAACTCCGCCAAAACCACCGAAGCCGCGCCCGAAGCACTTCCGGGCGAAGTCCGTCGGCGCCGGCTGCGCAGGACCAAACCGGCGCGCCCCAAAATTCCGCGCCGCCGTCGCAAAACCCGTTAGCTCGACCCGCAAGCAGCGTGAAGACCCGGTTTGTATTAAATTGCGAGCGCGGGCCTAATTGACGTGGACGCGGAGATGAAAGAGAAGACGGTTGCGCTCGCGGGCGGCTCTGGATTCATCGGCCGCACAATCGTGCGCCGGCTGGCGGCGGCGCCGGCCCTCAAGCTTCGTGTGCTGAGCCGCAACCCGGAAAAGGCGCGCGCGCAGCTTTGGGAAAGCCACGCCGAGTTTGTCGCTGCCGACATCTCGGATCCGGATTCCTTGCGCACCGCCCTCGAGGGGGCTGACGCGGTTATCGATTCGATTCAGTTCGACGGCTACCCAATCGAGAATCCGCGCCGCGGGCTCACGTTCGATCGAATCGATCTCGGCGGCGTGCTTGCGCTCATCGCGGCGGCCAAAGCCGCACGCCTGACGCAATTCATTTACATCAGCGGTGCCGCGGCCGACGAGACTTCGTCGCATCCAGCTTTCCGCGCCAAGGGCAGGGCTGAGCGCGCGATCCGCGAGTCCGAACTCGACTACACAATCTTCCGCCCGTCGCTGGTCTACGGACCTGAAGACGCGGTGGTGAATAGTTTCGTCAAGCTGCTGAAATATGCGCCGGTATTCGGAGTGCCCGGAACCGGCCGCCAGAAGGTGCAGCCGGTCCTGGTGGATGACCTGGCCGAGTGCGTCGCACTTGCCCTTGAGGGACGCGGGCACAACGGAACCTACGAAGTCGGCGGGCCGGACCTGATGACCTTTGACGATCTGATTCGGACGCTTATGGATGCAAGCGGGCATCGCCGCCCGATCGTTCATATTCCCGCCGGTCTGATGCGAGGATTCGGAGCGTTAGCCGAGAAGCTGCCCAGCCCGCTGCTTTCGCGCGACGCCGTGACTTTCGTCACCGCCGACAATGCGTGCGATATAGCACCCCTCGTTGCCGAGTTTGGCGTCAAACTCACCCCCGCGCGCGTCGGGATGCGCTACCTCGCGAAGAAGTAGCCGCCGCTCTGATTGCGGTGCGATGGATTCAGATGCGCTGCCATCCCGTTCCCTCGTGTCCGAAGTGAAACGCTTCCGGATGCATCATCTCCGCGAGAATTTCAAGCGATTCGGCAATCCTCGGGCCGGGGCGGTTGAAGTATTGATTCCCGTCGGCGATGAAGACGCGCCCTTCCCGCACCGCGCGCAGCTCGCGCCATCGCGGATCGCCGGAGAGCACCGGAAGTTCCGCCGTCGTGCGCGCGATCGGAAAGCCGCACGGAGCAATCATGATCACGTCGGGGTCCGCTGCGGCAAGCTCTTCGAGCTTCATCCATGGTGAATGCTCCCCCACGCGACCGAAGAGATTTCGTCCACCCGCCATCGCGGCCAGCTCGGGCATCCAGTTGCCGGCCGACATCAACGGACTCAACCACTCGACGCAGGCAAATGTCGGCCGCGACTCGAGTACCGAAGCGCGCAACGCGATCGCGTCCATCCTGCCGCGCAATCGCGCGACGACCGCTGCGGCGCGTTCGGGTGCTTCCAGGGCAATCGCGACGCGCGTGATGTCGGAGAAAATATCCGCCAGCTTGTAGGGCGCGAGCGAGACGATCTTGGGCCGCGCGCCCATCCAATTGGCAACCGCGGCTTCGACGTCGCTTTCGCTGACGGCGCAAACCTGGCATTGCGATTGGGTGACGATCACTTCGGCGCCGAGCGTACGCAGCAGCACCGGATCGACCCGATAAACCGACAACGCATCGCTCACGATCTTCTTGACGCGACGATCGATCTCGGCACTCGTACCCTGTACTTTGAATTTCGGCGCGGTCAACGTGGGCCGCCGAGTAACCGATGCGGGAAAATCACATTCGTGCGAGCGGCCAATCAGATCGTCTTCAAAGCCCAGCGCGCAAACGATTTCGGTTGCGCTCGGCAACAAGGTAACGATTTTCGGCATCTTGATTTTCCGTTTAATCTTACTGAGGCGCGCTCGTCGATTCGATCTCGTCGAGGCCAGTGCTGCGATTCACCGGGGTCAGGGTAACATTCGTCGAGGTCAGGCTCGCCGTAACAACCTCGCGAACGAAGTACGACTCTTCGGGGCGCACTTCGAGCGTGATTGCGGCTTCCGGCGCGCCCGCGGCGAAGCACTTGATCGTGCCCGGCTCCTCGACAAAAGCGTGATAGCCGCCCGCCCCGATCGCGATCGTTTCGGCGCCGCAGGTTATCTCAGGCTCGTCGATCGATCCCATAAGTTGATAAGGGCGGTAAACGTACACCACTGCCTTGGTGCCCGGCAGCGCCATCGGTTTGAAGGGTGGCCCTTCGACCTCGCATCCCGATATCGCGGACGACATCAAGGTCAGCGCGAACACCATCCGGCGGATTATTGAAAATTTCACTACGCTGCGCGGCTCCGGAATAGGGATTATGCGGGATCACGTCCACGCGAGCCAGCGCCAGTGCGGCATCATGCGAGCGGCTTCGAGGCGCGAACGTAGAAGAACAGCGGCATATGCTCGCGCCATCGCGCCAGCCAGGGATGCGCCGCGCAGGCCGCTTCGGTCGGGCGAGGCTCGTGGATTTGCTCGAGCCGGAAACCGGCTCCGATCACGTGGTTAATATATTCCGAAAGGGTGCGATCGAAGCGCCGCACCGAGAATGGCTCGCGTTCGGCCGCGCCTGGGGCTTTTGAAAAATTCCATCGCTCGATCCATGGCTGATCGTTGAAATACTGCGCTCCGGTGTACCCGGTCTCGTGCCCTAGCGCGTCGCGGATCCACCCAAAACCGCGGGTCATAAAGCACGGATGGATAATGCTGAAGCAGAGCGCGCCGCCACGGCGCAGGACGCCGAACAGTTCACGCATCGCGGCGGGAAAATCAGGGCCATCCATCAGCGCCATGAAGGAAATCACCGCGTCGAAGGTATCGTTCTCAATTCCCGCGAGATCCGCGTAAGAGGCGACATTGTAACTAATACCCAACGGCGCGCGGCGCTCCTCGTCGCGCGCAAGCTCGATCATCCGCTCAGAAATATCCACACCCGAGATCCGCGCACCGCGACGCGCAAGTATACGGGTGTTGTATCCTTCGCCGCATCCGGCATCGAGGACGCGGCGGCCCGAAAGATCTCCGATAAATTCGAGGAACGCGGGATTATTGTAATATTCGCGGCACACGTCGTGGCCCGCGCGAATCTCAGCAGCCCACAGGTCGGCGTTGCGATTCCAGTTGGCCGCAACTTCATCAGCCGAGATTACGCAAGATGGCTCGTCGATCGTACGCACCTGAATCCTCCGAATAGTGACGCGCAAAAAGAAAAGGGCCGAAGCTTCGGCCCGCTCTCCGCGCAATTGCCCGTCGATTGAGACGCGTTTTCTGGAAATCCCAAGGGTTTGGTTAATTTATACGCAATGCTCAACGTTGACAACGATTTCGCACGACCGGATTCTCGACGGATGACGCAACTTAGTCACGGAAATCTGTGATGACGGCGGCGATTCGCGGAGTCGGCCTGGATTTCGGCACCACCAACAGCGCGATCGCGATCGCTGCCGATGTATCTTCGGTCCGTCTGGCGCGCTTTGCGGCCGACTCAGAGAATGCGCCCGAGTCGGAAACCTTCCGCTCGATTCTGTTTTTCGAATCGACCGGCGAGACTGGCGGCACCGAGGCCGCGCTGTCGGTCGGCAACGATGCGATCCGGCGCTACCTCGCCGCAGGCGGCAACGGCAGATTGATCCAGTCGCTCAAGTCTTTTCTCGCCGATCGAACGTTCCAC